>DATLIO010000264.1:0-3253 GCA_035539355.1 Luteolibacter sp. | reverse complement strand
TTTCGTAAACGGTGTGATCCCCGTAAACCGTGGGTGTCTGGAATTTCCTGCCGATGCCGAGACGGTAGATCTCGTATTCGTTCAGCTTGAGCAGATCGTGTTTTCCGTCGTCCCATTTGAGTGTTCCGACATCCGGTTTGGTGCGGCCGGTGGTGAGATCGAGGAAGGTGGTTTTGCCGGCCCCGTTCGGTCCGATGACGGTGCGGAGCTCGCCTTCATCGAGATAGAAGTTGAGATCGTTGATCGCTTTGAAGCCGTCGAAGGATCGGGTGAGTCCTTCGGCGGCGAGAAGGAACGGCTTGCGGTCGAGGGTGGCGTACTGGTCCACGGTGAATGAAGGTTTGGAAATTCGGAGGTGCGAGGATCAGGGATCGGTCACAGGGGCTTTCGGAGCGGATTCGGCCGCGGATTCCTTTTTGCGGCGTTGACGGGCGATGATGCCTTGGATCTGGCCGGGGATTCCGACGATGCCTTTCGGCATGAAGAGAACGACGAGGACGAACGAGCCACCGAGAATGAGCGGCCACCAATCGGCGGTGGCTCCCGAGGATGCCCAGCTCTTGACGGCGTTCACGGTGAACGCGCCGATGACCGGACCGACGATGGTGCCGCGTCCGCCGAGGGCGACCCAGACGACGGCTTCGAGCGATTTGCCGGTTTCCATTTCGGACGGGTTGATGATGCCGACCTGCGGGACGAAGAGGGCACCGGCGAAAGAAGCGATGATGCCGCAGAGAACGAAGACGAAGAGCTTGTAGTTCGCGGTGGAGTATCCGGAGAAGAGAACGCGGTTTTCGGAATCGCGGATGGCGCGCTGGATGAGGCCGAAGCGGGTGCTCGTGAGCCATTTGCAGAGAACGACGACCGCGATGAGCAGAAGCGCGGTGGCGATGTAGAGGCCGCGTTTCGTGGCGACGTCACGGAGATCCAAGCCGATCAGCGTGCGGAAATCGGTGAAGCCGTTGTTTCCGCCCATCAGGAATTCGTTGCGGAAGAAAAGAAGCGCCGCGCCGTAGGTGAGGGCCTGGGTGAGGATCGAGAAATACACGCCTTTGATCCGCGAGCGGAAGGCGAGGTAGCCGAAGATGTAGGCGACGAGTCCCGGAACGAGAACGATCATCAGCAGGGCGAACGGGAAGCTTGAGAACGGAACGAAGAAGCCCGGCCAATCGGTGAAGCCCCGCATGGCGAGGAAGGTTGGCATCGCATCACCGCCGATCGAGCGCATGAGGTACATGCCCATCATGTAACCGCCGAGCGTGAAGAACAGCGCCTGGCCGAGACAAAGGAGGCCGGTGTAGCCCCAGAGCAGGTCGATCGAGATGGCGAGGATGCCGTAGCAGAGGTATTTGCCCCAGTTTCCGAGGGTGAAGTCGGAGACCACGCCCATCGCATTGAGCGTGGGCATGACGATCAGCAGAAAGACCGCACCAATGATGAGAAGCGGCGTATGGAGCCGGCTGGTGAAGGGAGTTTTGTTCATCGGTCAGTCAAGGCTGCGGGAGCGGGTTACGAAGAGGCCGGCGGGACGCCATTGGAGGAAGAGGATGATGAAGCCGAGCACGAGGATCTTTCCGATGACCGGATTGCCGAGGTATTGCTGGAGTGTCTGGTCCGCCATGCCGATGCCGAGGGCGCTGATGACGGTGCCGAGGATGTTGCCGACGCCGCCGACCACCACGGTCATGAATGAATCGACGATGTAGAGCTGGCCCATCGACGGTCCGACGTTGCCGATCTGGGAAAGGAAGGCTCCGGCGAGACCGGCGAGGCCGCAACCGAAGGCGAAGGTCATCGTGTTGACGCGTTCCGTGCGGATGCCCATGCAGGCGGCCATGTTGCGGTTCTGCATGACAGCGCGGATGAGAAGACCGAGGGAAGTCTTGTTGAGCATCAGCCAGGTGAGGACGATGATCAGGACGGCGAAGCCGATGACGAACACGCGGTTCCAGCCGAAGATGATGTCGTTGACCGTCCAGTTTCCGGAAAGCCATGCGGGACTGGAAACCTGAACGTTGTTGGAGCCGAAGATGAATTTGAGGATCTGCTGGATGACGAGCGAGATGCCCCAGGTCGCGAGCAGCGATTCGAGCGGACGCTTGTAGAGGAAGCGGATGACCGAGCGTTCGAGCAGGATGCCGATGAGTGCGGCGACGAGGAAACTGGCCGGGATCGCGAGGATGAAATAGGTGTTCGCGCCGCTTTCCAGATTCATCCCGGGTATCGAGAGCGAGAAGCCGAATGGTGAAAGCTTCAGGCCTGCGGCGAAGATGTTCTGGATGACGTAAGCCGTGTAAGCGCCGATCGCGATGAATTCGCCGTGCGCCATGTTGATGACGCCCATGAGGCCGAACGTGATCGCGAGGCCGATCGCGACGACGAGAAGGACCGAGCCGAGAGAAAGGCCGCGGAACGCGGTGCCGGCGGCGTTGATGCGGGAGAGGTGGCCGTTGATCGAGTTGATCGCGACTTTGGCGGCGGTGATCAGTTCCTTGTCATTGGCGGCTTCTGCTTCCTTGAGGCTGGTTTTCAGCGCATCCTGAGCGGAAAGAGGGTGAAGCTCGGCGAGAGTATTGAGAGCGGCGAGTTTCTCGGTGCGGTCGGGGGACTTCAGTTGGATCAGGGCGATCGATTCGCGGAGGGCGCGTTTGATGGCCTTGTCCTTTTCGGTTTTCTCAAGCGTCTGGAGGCCGGGAAGTTTGTCGAGATTCTGTCCGATGGCGGAATCGGTGACGGCGCGGAGACGTTTCGCGGGATCGGGATCGGCGAGGGCGGCGAGGTCGGAAACCTCTTTCATCGCCTTGCGGATGGCGGAAGTGGTTTCCGCTGCGGTGACTTCGTCGGGATTGATCAGGATGGGATTGCCATCGGGCCCGTTGAAGGAGGAGTCGTCGATGACTTTGATCGATTTGCTGGCGCCTTTCGCGTCAGGGCTGCCGGTGAGGAGAACAGGGGTGATGACGCCTTCGTCGGTCGTGTGGAGGTAGATCTCACCGGCTTTCCATTTCTCCAGCCAACCGACGAGTTCGGGAGAGGGCGTGGATTTGAAAGTGAGGATGATCTCCTTCTGCTCGTCCGGTGTGGCGGCGACGAGCGCGGAAACAATCAACTCCCTTGGGGATTTGGCGGTGGTTTCCTGCGCGTGAAGGCCTCCCACGGCCAATCCGGCGGCAACGAGCGCGGCGAATCGCGTGGAAGCGATGTGGATCAGTTTCTTCAGCATCTGCAAACACCGCAGACAGCATGGGTTATG
>DATLIO010000263.1:0-3119 GCA_035539355.1 Luteolibacter sp. | reverse complement strand
AACTGGACCTCGTTCGGGCCGTCCTTGGCGCCACCGACGACGATTTCAGCTTCCTTGGCGTTGGCGAAACGGTGGCGGCTGATCTTGTTGATCTGGACCTGCACTTCGCGGCCGGGACAGAAGACGTAGACTTTGGCGACGGTTTTCGCCATCTGTGCGGCAACCGGCGTGGGCGGAACGATACCTGAGGGCTGGGCTTCCGGGGTCTCCTTCAGGTAGCTGAGATCCCCCGCCCCCAGTTCCTTACGGACGGCAGGGAGACCTTCGAGGTTCACATAGTCCGCCCGGTCGTAGAGCCAGACGTTACCTTCACGGATGAAGGAAAGGACGAGCAGATTGTCGGAGGGCGCGCCGCCCACCTGGAAATCGATTTTCCCGAAATAGGATGCCTTGGCGGTCGCGCCGTTCTGGTTCGCTTCGAGAAATTTCAGCCCTTCGAGGGCCGGCGGAGCCGCCGGGATATCGAACACCCCTGCCGGGAAAGCCCGCTTTTCGGAAACGATGCGGTTCCGGACTTCGGCGCGGCGATGGGTGGCGGTTGTCCGTTCCCACTGGGACGCGTCCCTTTTCAAAATCGCCTGGCGCCAGGCGTTGTAGGTGGTTTCAAGGGCGGGCTTCAGAGGGTCCTGCGCGGCGGCGATGGAAGAAAATCCGAGAATAAGGGCAAAAATCGCGCGAATCATTGGCAAAAGATTCGACAAGACCCGCGTTCCCACAACAAACAAATCGCGCGGCCCCCCACTGTTGGCGGAAGCCGCGGTTTTGATCGTATGAGTAGTATTCTGCAAAAGGTGGCGCCCATCGGCGAGGCGCGTGAGCGTGAAATGCTCAAGGACTCCGCTTCCTACGTGTACCACCCGTCGCCACAGGGCGATGTGCTTGCCCATATTTTCCAACCCGAAGGAAAGAGCACGGCTCCCCGTCCGTGCGTTGTGTTTTTCCATGGCGGCTTCTGGGATACGGCGATGCCGACCCAGATGGTTCCGCATTGCCTTCATTTCGCCAGCCGCGGCGCGGTTGCCGTCGCCGCCGAGACCCGGGTGTCGTCCCGTCACGGCACCGGTCCGGTCGAGGCCATCGAAGATGCCCGGGAATTGATCCGCTGGTTGCGCCTCAACGCGGACACATTGAACATCGATCCGGCGAAAATCGTCATCGGGGGGGCTGCCGGGGGCGCATTCCTCGCCCTGCTCTGCACGATGCCGAAGGAAAAGGATCTTCTTCCGGTGGATGGCGTCGATTGCCGTCCGCAGGCGCTCATCCTTTTCAGCGCGTTGGTCAACACGACGTCGAAGACCCCCTACGGCAGCCGTTTCCCGGACGGGAAGACCGCGAAGAAACTGAGCCCGACCTCCCTGCTCCGCGGAAAACTGCCGCCGATCCTGATGTTCCATGGCAAGTCCGACCGGATCACGCCGTTCGACGAGGTGGAGAAATTCCGCCGGAAACTGCGCTGGCGCAGGAACTTCTGCGAACTGGTTGATTTCGAGCGCGCGGACCACAGTTTTTTCAACTTCAACGTCAGCCACCAGAATTTCGAGATGACCGTCGGTGCCGCCGACCGGTTCCTCGTGGAGCGCGGAATTCTCGATCCGGAGCCCGAGGATCCGGCCAACGACGGTATTTCGTAAAATTCCGGTAGTTTCCGGAAGGCGCGGGCATAATTCCTGCTTGGCAGGCCTTCCCCGCTGGCGTTAATTCCGCCAGCGCCGATGGAAGGTCACGACGACCCCTCCCCGGCTCTAGATTATTGATATTGAGAACTTCGATGAATCCGTTCTACCACTCAAGCACCCCGCTCGTGCCCGGTTCTTTGCACCGGCTTTCCCAGGAACACGATAACTGCGGCATGGGCGCCATCGCCCACTTGAAGGGTAAACGTAGCTATCAGATCCTTGATTTCGCCCTCACGTCGGTCTGCTGCATGACGCACCGTGGTGCCGTCGATGCCGACATGAAGACCGGTGACGGCTCGGGCGTCCTCACCCAGATCCCCTATCCTCTTTTCAAAAAGGCCGCGGCGAAACTCGGCCACACGCTGGAAAATGAAGCCGACCTGGGTGTCGCCGTGTTCTTTTTCCCACGTGGCAATTCCGACGTCATGGCGAACATCAAGTCCATCGCGGACGAGGTGATCGGCAAGCGCGGCATCTCGATCATCGGCTGGCGTGAAGTGCCCGTCGATGTCGATGCACTCGGCAAGATCGCCCAGGCAAGCCGCCCTGACATCGAGCACCTTCTTCTTCTCAAGCCGGAAGGAATGGAAGCGGATGACTACGAACGGAAGCTGTATCTCTGCCGCCGCGAGATCGAGCACCGCACGAAGGAAATCCAGGGCTTCTACATGCCGTCGTTTTCGAGCCGCCTGCTTTCCTACAAGGCGCTGGCGATGCCGGCCGCACTCCGCGCGTTCTACCTCGACCTGCAGGACGAGGATTACGAAATCGCGATCTCGCTCTACCACCAGCGTTTCTCGACGAACACCTTCCCCGCCTGGCCGCTCGGACAACCGTTCCGCATGATGTGCCACAACGGCGAGATCAACACCGTCGAAGGCAACCGCAACTGGATGACCTCGCGTGAGGAGTTCTTCTCCTCGCCGGTCTGGGGTGAGGACATCGATCTGGTGAAGGACCTGATGCGCCACGGCGAATCGGACTCCGCATCGCTCGACCACTCGCTCGAACTGCTCATCCTTTCCGGCCGTTCGCCGGAGCACGCGATGTGCATGCTGGTGCCGCCGGCCTACCGCAACGACGAGGAGATCTCCGACGACCTCCGCGCTTTCTATCAGTACAACCGCTCGTTCTCCGAACCATGGGACGGTCCTGCCGGCCTCGTGTTCACCGACGGCACGAAACTCTGCGCTTCGCTCGACCGGAACGGCCTCCGCCCTTCCCGTTACAAGATCACTTCGGACGACGTGCTCTACATCGGTTCCGAAGCCGGTGCCGTCGTTTTCGCGGATTCCAACATCGTCCGCAAAGGCCGTCTCGGCCCGGGCCAGATGATGTCCGCGAACACCGCGACCGGTGAGGTCAAAATGGACCGCGAGATCAAGGAAGAGCTCGCCCAGCAGAAGCCTTACCGCCGCTGGATCGACGAAAACCGCCTCGAAC
>DATLIO010000262.1:0-8798 GCA_035539355.1 Luteolibacter sp. | reverse complement strand
CGCTGCTCGTGAACGCGCTGAACGATCCCATTCTCGGAAACCGTTGCTATCCACGCGAGGAAGCCATCGGAAGCGCGTTCTTCCATTTCGAAGCACCCGCGAAAGGCGGCCACGTCGGCTTTCCCGATGCCACCGGCTGCTGGATGGAAAGGAGAGCGATCGTTTGGCTGGACGCCTCAATCCAATCCTGAGAACATATGGCATGATGAAGACCCGAATTCTCATCACCACGTTCGCATTGATCAAAACTGTCTGCGCGGGCGAAGCGTCACTGACGCAGACCTACCAGCCGCTCGACGGTCTCGGCGCGGGTGAGATCAAGATCGTCGCCGTCACCTGCCATCACTGGTTTTCCAACAGTGCGACTTCCGCCGTGAACCTGATCGCCGCGGCGAATGTTCCGCCGACCGACAATCCGGCCGAAGCGAAGGAGGATCTCAATCTCGCTTCGACCTTCGGCCTGAAATTCACGACGAGCGATCTTGGCGATCCTGATGTGGCTTTGGAGCTGAAGATGGACGTCAGCAGATTCGTTGCTCCGGAGAATTCCTATCCTCCGGAAGACGTGATCCGCGCCTCTCTCGAATGCGTCCGCCGCGCGGCGCCGGAGAAGCTATCGAAAACACCGGTGATTCTCATCGGTGCGAAACCGGAACACCAGTGGATCGAAGCCATCGTCCGCGAATTCAACGCGCACAACCGGAAGAAAGTCTTCTACACTCCCGAACCGTGAAAGCTCAGCCATCCGACTCCGCCGTCAGCACGGAGAGACTGTTCCAAGCCACTCCCCGCGCGATTTTCGCCGCTTTCGAACAACCGGACCTTCTCGCTCGTTGGTGGGGGCCGGATGGTTTCACCAACACATTCGAGGAATTCGAATTCAAGCCCGGCGGCCGGTGGGTGTTCGTGATGCATGCGCCGAATGGCGCGGACCATGCCAACGAAAGCGTGTTCCTCGAGATCGAGCCCGACTCGCGGATCGTGATCGAACATGTGGTCACACCTTGGTTCAGATTGACCATCACGTTGACTCCGCACGGCGATCGGACGCATCTCTCCTGGGTCCAGGAATTCGAAAGCGCCGAGTTCGCCGAAAAAATGCGTTCGTTGTGCGCGGCGGCCAACGAGCAGGTGCTCGACCGGCTCGAAGCGGTGCTTTCCGGAACGGCCCGGTGACCGGGCGGCAATCGGGTGGAATTGGGCTCGTCATCTGCTGATGGCTTCACCACTGTCCCGCCGCTCCTGACTTTACATGAATAGCCGTAACGCCCTTCTGCTGGTTCTTTCCCTCATCGTGCTCTACGTCGTCGGCGGTCGGCTTTACGCCCGCAAATCGGCTTCGGAAATCGGCGCGGTGCTCGCCGGCACCTATTCCATGTTGGGCCGCGACGGATTCGCGGACACCGCGGCGCTGGAAAAATTCCTGGCGACACCGGAAATCAAGGATCGCCGCGAAACCGTGCAGCGGTTTGCGATCCTCGGCGGAGGCTACAAGGACCGCATCTCGGAAGTGCAGAAGGGCCTGATCTATCTTTCCGAGCAGATGGCGCAACCGGAGGAGAAGCGTTTCGAGAGATTACCCGTTCTCCGCTATTTCAAGATCGAGCCGGTCTCCTCGTCGGACCGCAGTGTCTCCGACGCGGGAGCCAAGCTGATCCTCGATTTCCGCCAGCAGGTTTCGGGTTGATGGCATGAAGGTTTGCCGGGTGACCAGCGTATAGACCGGTTGCATGAACCCGTCGAACCCATCCCGCCGCGCCTTCGTCAAAGCGTCCACCGTCGCCATCGCCGGAGCCGCCACAGGCACCGCTCGCGCGGAATCACCGAAGCCCGGACGGCGGAAGATTTCCGCGGACGTGCTGGTCTGCGGGGGCGGATGCGCGGGCACGGCGGCGGCGTTGGCGGCAGCACGAGGCGGAGCGAAAGTGCTGTTGGTGGAGAAGTCGCCGTTCGCCGGAGGAATCATCACGAATGTCGGCCTGCCGTACTTCGATGGCATCGCGGACATCAGGACCAAGCGGGTGGTCGTGAAAGGAATCGCGCTCGAACTGCTTTCGAAATCCGGTGTCTGCGCGAAGGATGCGACGACCGTGAAATCCCACAACCCGACGATCCCGAACACCTTCGCTTTCAAGATCCTCCTCGACCGGTTGATCCGCGAAACGAACGGCCTGTCGGTGTTGTTCAATACCGTGGTCTGCGGGGTGGATTCCGCTGGCGGACGGATCCGATCGGCGACGGTTGCGAACAAGGACGGGCTCACGGACATCGAAGCGAAAACCGTGATCGATTGCAGCGGCGATGCGGACGTCGCGGCATGGGCAGGCGCACCCTTCGAACAGAACGCGGAGGTGCAACCGCTGACGCTGCACTTCCGGATCGGCAACGTGCAGTCGACGGCGACGCTCGGAAAGGATTGCAAGGAAGCGCTCGCCAAAGCGCAGCAGGCCGGGGAGCTGCCCCACTACTATGGACCTGGTATCATGTTCCTTTTCGGGAAGAACGAGATCTACGTGCACGGCGTCCGGGTCCCGGCCGATCCGACGAACGCGGCCGATCTTTCCCGCGCGGAAATGCAGGGCCGCGCGGACGCGTGGGCGATGTTCGAGGCGTGGAAACGCGATATCCCCGCATTCAAGGATTCGTACTTCCTCGAAGCCTATCCCTGGATCGGCGTGCGGGAATCACGGCGGATCACCGGCCAGTATGTTCTGAAGGAAGACGACCTGATGAAAGGCACCCGTTTCGACGATGCGATCGCCACCGGTTGTTGGTATCTCGATCTCCATCCGAACAAAACCACCGTCGGCAGCGCGAATGATTTCGCGCCGGAGAAAGTCCAGCCGTCACCATACGACATCCCGTATCGTTCACTGTTGCCGCAGAAGATCGAGAACCTGCTGGTCGCCGGCCGTTGTCATTCGGCGACGCGCGGCGCGCATGCTTCGACACGGGTGACGGTGACCGCGATGGCGATGGGCGAGGCTGCGGGAGTGGCCGCGGCTTTGGCCGGTGGCAAATCGGTTCAGGAAATCGAAGGCGCGAAGGTGCGGGATGCGCTGGCGGCGAAAGGCGGCGGGCCTTTCACCGAAGCCTGACCCATCAACCACCGCTGAACCGGTTGATCAGCCAACCGATGAGCAGGATCTGCGGGGTCGCGATGAGCGGCAAGGCGAGCGCGGCTTTCCACGACTTCGTGGTCTCGCGGAGGACGAGCATTTCCGTGTAGTCGGTGGCGGCGCCTGCCATCAGGAAGGTGAACGCATTTCCCGGAGCGGCGGCGCGGGTGAGCAGATCCGCCGCGATCGGGCTCGAGCCTTCGGAGCATACTTCGATGATCGTGGTCGCGACCAATGTCAGGAACAGGCCGAGCAACGACGGACCGAAGTATTCCGAGAACATCGCGTCGGGCACGAACGCACGGATCGCACCGGCGAGGGCGATGCCGAAGAAGATCCAGCGGACGATCATCGCGGAATCGCGGAAGCCATCGGCGATCATGCCCATGACATTCGAAGGCGTGGGTTTGACCGCGCGGCCGGCTTCGCGGAATGCGGCGCCGAAACGGAAATCCTCCGGCAGTTCATGCGCGTTCGGATTCGCGGGCAAGGTGCCGCGTTTCACCAACACGTCGGCGATCAGACCGGTGGCGATGCCGATGACCATCGAAAGTCCGATGAACAGCAGCATCCACTTCCAACCGATCAACGCGGCGAGGATGAGGGTCACCGAAAGCGAATTCCACGGACTGGAAATCAGGAACGCCATCGTCTGACCGAGCGACGCCCCTTTCTTGTAGAGCTGCGCGCCGATCATGAGGACGCCGTGATTGCAGAGGTCCAGAAGCGTGCCCGCAAAGACCGCGCGGAGGATGCCGGAAAAACTTCCGCCTTTGCCGAGCAATCCGGAGATCAGCTCGCGGGGGATGCGGCCGATCACGCCGACGGCGACGATGCCGGTGAGGATCCCCCACCATGCCTTGCTGATGAACTCGAAGCACGCATGGGCGAACTTGTGCCACCAGACAGGACCACCGCCGATGAAGTGACCGGCGATGCCGACGACAATGATCGCGAGCGATCCCCACAGCAACCAGTCGATCCGGCGCTTGGGTCCGCAGCAATCCGCGGTCTCCGCACCGTGGTCATGGTTGGCGTGGGAAGTTTCCGCTCCGGATCCGCAGCAGGATTTTACAGCGGGCTTCCGGGGCTCGGGAGTGGGTTGGCAGCAGGAGGACATTTCAGGAAAGGCGGCGTTTGTAGAGGGCGATGATTTCCTCGAGGCGGGTTTCCAGCTTCGCGGAATCGGTGGCGGCGTCGGTCACACAATGACGGACGTGATCCTCGAGAAGTTTCGCTTCAAGGGCACGGAGGGCGGCGTGGACCGCGCTGATCGTGTGGAGGATTTCCGGACAATCCCGGTCTTCCTCGATCATCCGGGCGATCCCCTGCGTCTGTCCGGTGATCTTCCGGACGCGGGTGAGAAGCGGTGATTTCTGCGAACAGTCGCGGTGCATGAATATACCTATGGGGGGTATATTGAATTTTGCAAATGGAGATTTTCGCGGCGATCCAATCGCGCAATCCGGCGTCGATCTCGGACAAGCGGGCGTTAGCGGATTTTCCCGGATCGTGGGATGCTGGTCTCACGTGGGACGGCTGTCGCCAGTCGGACCGCAACATACACTCGCAGGTGCTATGGGTTGTGCCTGCGATTCAAATCGGCCCGAAGTGGCGGGATCCGCTTCGGGCCATTTTGGGTACGGAACCCGCGTTCAGCGGATCACGCGCTCGTCCAGCCACGCGAGCATCTTCGCCCGGTACGCGCCGTTGTTCTGGAAAAGCGAGCCGCCGTGCGTGCCGTCATCCACCGCGAAAAGCGTTTTCGGCTCATGGGCGGTTTCAAAAAGAGTCAGGCCCTGCGCGAACGGAACGACTTCATCACGCTTGCCGTGCACGACCAGGAAGGGAACCAGCGGCAGCTTGCCCACAAACCCGAGCGGCGAAAGATCGTCCGAAACCAGATCCGCCCCCAGTTGTCCGGCGACGACCCGGGCCATCGCCTGATACGAGGAGAACGTTCCATCGATGACGATCGCCTTCAAACCCGCGACGGGGGTTTCCCCGAGCGCGGTGATCGATTTCGCACCTCCCAGACTGTGGCCGAACGAAACGAGCTTCGTCGGATCGACGTCCTTTCTCGTCGCGATGTAGGAAAACGCGGCCTTCACGTCGTTGATCATGCCGCGGCGGTCGACTTCGCCACCGGATTTCCCGAAACCCCGGTAGTCGTACATCAGAACGTTGTAACCACCCTCGACGAGCCACATGGTGAAACCGAGATGATGGCCGATCGCTCCGGCATTTCCGTGGGAAAAGACGATGGTCCCCTTCACCCGTTTGCCTTTCGCCGGCATGAACCATCCGTGGAGCGGCGTGCCATCCTCCGATGCGAACGCGACGTTCTCGAACTTGTAACCCCACTTCGCGGGTGTCGCCGGTTCATCGTGGGTTGGCAGATAGAAAAGATGATTCCCGCCTTTTTTCCCGGCGAGCATCCGGGCGAGCCGGGAAAGATCGCCATCCTTCGCGCCGACCGCGGACCGGACTTCCTTGAGCGGATCGATGGGATCGACCGGCGCTTCCGGAACCTGGCCGAACGCAGCTCCACCCGCCGCGAGGCCGAGCCCGAAAATCGTGCGCTTCATGGATACAAAGCGACACGCGATCCGGCATTTGTCGAGTGAAAGCCTCAAGGCGCGTTCTTCTGTGAGTCCTTCATCAGCTCCTCGAACCTGGCACCCATCGCGGCGAGGCGGGCGGGTTCCGCAGTCGCGAGATCGTTCTTTTCCGCAGGATCCGTCACGAGATTGTAGAGTTCCGGTTTGCCTTTGCCGCGCTTGATGAATTTCCAGTCGCCCTGCCGCAACGCTCCATCCGGCACGGATGCACGCAGCATGATCTCGGAACGGATCGGCTTCCCGACCGCATTTCCCAAAAGCACCGGCCAAAGATCGAGTCCGTCCGGAGCCGCACCCTCGGGCATTTTGCCGTTCGTCGCGGCGACCAGCGTGGGCAGGACGTCCGAAAGGGAGAGCAACGCCGTCGATTCGGAAGCGGCCGGAATTTTCCCGGGCCATGAAGCGATGAAAGGCGTGCGCACGCCTCCTTCATGGATCTTCCATTTCCCACCACGAAGCCCGCCGTTCGGATGATGCCCCTCTCCGGTCGTCTCGAATTGGGAGCCGTTGTCGGTCGCGAAGATCACCAGAGTCCGGTCGCGGACGCCGGTTTCATCCAACGCGGCGAGGATCATCCCGATGTGATGGTCGAGTTCGTGGACATAGTCGCCGTAATCACCCGCCTTGGTTTTCCCTTTGAAATCCTCCGCCACGGCGAGCGGGATGTGCGGAACATACGGAGCGAAATAGAGGAAAAACGGCTTTTCCCCCTTCGCACCTCGTCGGATGAAATCGACGCTCTGCTTCGTCGCCCGGGGAAGCAGCTCCGCGACGGCCAGCTCCGGAAGGTCGTTATAGCCCGGCATGGTGAGCGGTTTGTAAAGCTCGTGGCTCAATCTCGCGCTGATCTTCCGACCATCGACCATCAACAGCTCGCTCGAGCAGATCATGCCGCTCCATTCGGAGAAACCCCGGTCCATCGGTCCGCCGTTCACCGGCTGCGAAAGATCGATGTTTTCACCCGAGCCTTTGAAATCGCCGGTCCCAACGGGAGGTTGGCCATCCCTCGTCCGGTAGTTCGCACCGAGATGCCATTTCCCGAAACCGCCGGTGACGTAGCCGGAATCCGCAAGCACGGACGGCAGGGTCGGCTGCCCCTCGGAAATCATCGGCCGATCCCAATTCCCGAGAACGCCCCGCTTCTTCCAGCTCCGCCACGGATAGGCCCCTGTCATCAACGAATACCGGGTTGGCGAACACACCGACGCGGGACAGTACGCGTTCGTCAGACGGATTCCCGAAGCAGCGAGCCTGTCGAGATTGGGCGTCGGGATTTTCGACTCCGGATTGTAACAGCCGAGATCTCCATATCCCAGATCGTCGGCAAGAATGACCACGACGTTCGGGGCCGCATCCCGGGCGAAGGCCGATCCAAGAATCGCCCAGCCGATGACAAGGGCACGATGAAACTGAAAATCAACCCGGAACCGGACCATCCTCCGCAAACGGGAGGAACGATCCCGATCTATCGCGAGGCGGATCGAATGCCGGTTTCTCAACGCGTTCCTTTCCTGACCTTGCCGTCTTTTTCAACGATGGTGAACTTGCCGCCGGTCTTCGTCGCGAGGTCGCTCATCGCCTGCACCGCTTCCTTCTGCGGGACCATCATGTTCACCGTGTTGATCCTGATGTTCCTCGACTTCGCCGTCGCCACGAGGCCCCGGACCAGACGATCCATGTCGCGGTTTTCCATCGCTCCATCCGTCATGAAAAAGATCTGCTCGGGCGGCGGTTCCATCGCCATCGCCATTTTCAGCGGCGTCTCCCAATCCGTGCCTCCGACCAATGGCGTGTCCTTGATGATCTGGATCGATTTCCTCCGCTGCGCGTCCGTGGAATCCTCCCAGTCGACTTTCATCATCGGTCCGACCGGTGCCCATTCCCAGAGACTTTTCGACGTCCATCGGTATTCCTTCCCTTTGTGGACGACGCCGTTGCTCGTGACATCGTCGCCCGCCACCCATGCCGGTCCGGAAAAGAAGATGAGCTGATACTTGGTTTTGTCCGGCAGCGCTTTCACCGACTTCGAAAGCTCGTCGCGCATCAACGTGTCGCGTCCGTCCGCACGCATCGACTGCGAGAAATCGATCACATACACCAAACGCTGGGCGCGGATGGGCGTGTCAAAAAAGAGATGCCCCGGCCCTCTTTCTCCGGGACCACACGCGATGAGCGAATCCTTGGAAAGCCTCTCGCCGTCACCGCTTGCAAGCCCGCCCAAACTGCCGGCGGCCATGCCTCCCAACGACACCATTTCCGAACTCATTTCCGGATCCGGCAAAATGATAGGACTCGTGGCACCCATCGCCGCCGATCTGGCGAGATCACTCCGATGGGAGGGTTTCGAAGGCTTCTGTTTGTCGCCCGAAGCAGGATTGCCCCGTGGCATCACAATATTCGGAACTTCGTCAGGTGCGTCGGGGATGATCTTGAAAATCCAAGCCACTCCGACCGCGACGAGAATCCCGTGGATCATCAACGAAACGGCCAAAGGACCGCCACCGATACCCAAACGGAAACGGCGGCGTGGAGAAAGAACGGTTTCAGAAGCATCGGACGTTGGTAGGTTTTTCATGGAAGCACGGGGTTGGGTCTGATGGTCGGAACGCACTGCGTCCGACATATCTTAGAAGCCCCTTGCCTTCGCTTGTCCGACGGCCACAAATTCACGACCGCATGTTGGAAAGCCTTCACATCCGCGGCTATCGCTCGTTGCGTGATTTCCGGCTGACGCTCGGACGCTTGACCGTCGTCACCGGCCGGAATGGCGTGGGCAAATCCAACCTCTACCGCGCGCTGTTTCTCATCCAGCGCATGGCGGAAGGACGTTTCGCCGAAACCCTCGCCGCTGAAGGAGGCATGCCGCATGCCCTTTGGGCCGGCCCGCGGCGGAAGGACGAAGCCAAGCGGCTCGCCTGGCACCTCCGTCACTCGGACTTCGAATACGCGATGGAATGCGGGCTCATCCCTGCCGCTCCGGGGGACCCGACCGCCTTCAAAACCGACCCCGACATCAAATCGGAAACGCTGCACTTCACTTCGAAGAGCCGGCTGATGG
>DATLIO010000261.1:0-4575 GCA_035539355.1 Luteolibacter sp. | reverse complement strand
GCTTCCGAGTGCCCCGAGCCGTAGATCGGCGCGGTGTCGATCCAGTTGACGCCGTGGTCCACGGCCGCGTGGATGGCCTGGACGCTTGCGTCGTCGTCCTGTCCGCCCCACATCCAGCCGCCCGTCGCCCACGTGCCGATCCCGATGGTCGAAATCTCGAATCCCGACGACCCCAGTGCTCGTTGCTGCATGGCAGGAATTGTAGTCTCCCGGCACGCGTCCCGGCACGCGTCCCGGACCGTGTTCGGGACAGGCGCCGGGAGACGTCCGGGAGAATCGCGGAAACTGCGTACCCGGGATAGGATCGGACGTTATGCTTCGAGCCGGAATCGTCGGATTGCCCAACGTCGGCAAATCCACCCTCTTCAACGCCGTCACGCGGACACGCAAGGCCGAGTCGGCCAACTATCCCTTCTGCACGATCGACCCGAACGTCGGCATCGTCAGCGTTCCAGATCCGCGCCTCGCCGTGCTTTCGAAGATCTCCGGATCCCATAAGCTCGTCCCGACCGCGATCGAGTTCGTTGACATCGCCGGCCTCGTGAAGGGCGCGTCCGAAGGCGCCGGCCTCGGCAACCAGTTCCTCGCGAACATCCGCGAGACCGATGCGATCGTCCAGGTGGTCCGTTGTTTCGAAAACGACGACATCATCCACGAACTCGGCTCGGTCGATCCGATCCGCGACATCGAGATCATCAACTCGGAGCTGATTCTCGCCGACATGGCTTCGCTCGAAAAGCGCCGTCATTCCCGCGAGAAGAAAGCCAAGGGCGGCGACAAGGAGTCGAAGAAGGAAGTCGAGCTCATCGACATCATCATGCCCCATCTCGACCAGGGCAAACCCGCGCTGACCATCGACTTCAGCGACGACGACCGCGAGATCGTCAAAGGCTTCTTCCTCCTTTCCTCGAAGAAAACCATCTACGCCTGCAACGTGATGGAGGACGATCTCGCCTCCGCCACGGAAAATCCGGACTCCAATCCGCTTGTCGCCCGCGTCCGCGCGTTCGCCGCCGAGCACAGCGGTTCCGAAGCGGTCGTCATTTCCGCCCGCATCGAGGAAGAGCTCAGTGAAATGCCGGTCGAAGAGGCCGCCGAATTCCTCGCGGAAATGGGCGTCACCGATTCCGGTGTCTCAAACCTCATCCGCGGTGTCTATCACCTGCTCGGCCTCCGCACCTATCTCACGACCGGTGTTCAGGAAACCCGCGCCTGGACGATCATCGCAGGCGACAAGGCCCCGGCCGCCGCCGGAGTCATCCACTCGGATTTCGAACGCGGCTTCATCGCTGCGGAAGTCGTCCACTACGACGACCTCGTTGCCGCCGGCACGAAAAGCGCCGCCAAGACCGCCGGCAAAGTCCGGATCGAAGGCAAGGAATACGTCGTCAAGGATGGCGACGTGATCGAGTTCCGCTTCAACGTCTGATCCGTCTGCAAACCAATCATCCCGGATCCACAATCCGGGATGAATTTGCGAACAGTGAGATTGGCTGGAACGGCGGAGGTGATCCGCCGTTCCGCGTTTTCAGAAGTTGAAGACCGACTGGGGTACGGCTTTGGGCTGCTTCCCGGCCGCCGCCGAAGTGTCCGATCCGTGGATCACGCCCGCGGTCGCAAATTTCAGGAACCGCGAAATCGTCAGTTCCATCGATGGATTGCCGGCGAGGTGCCCGCCGACACGATAGAGAAAACCGCTGTGGGTCAGCAGGTGGATCAATCCGCCCACGACGAAATGGAGGCGCCAGACGAGTTCGTCCGCCGGGATGTCCGGCAGCAATTTGTGAAGCGCTTTCGTGAAACGCTCCACCACGGCTCTGGCATTCTGTTCGAGTTCGCCGGGAAGCTCGACCAGAGGTTCGGTGAAAATGCGCCCTACCAGCTGGCCATACAGCTTCTCGGTGAGCTCGGATTTGTTCACCAGTTCAACGGTGGGACGGACGAACGCGGCGATGATTTCCTCGACTCCCCCGCCATTGCGTTCGACACGCTCCAAACTCGCCAGACGCTCCTGGCTCACAGGAAGGAGATAGCGGCTGATCACGGCGACAACCAGACCTTCGCGGCTTCCGAAGTGGTAATTGACCGCAGCGACATTCGCACCGGCTTCTTTGGTGATGTCCCGGACAGACACCGCTTCAAAACCCTTTTCCGCGAACAGTTTCTCCGCGGCTTCGACGAGCCGAAGTTTCGGCCCACTGTTGGGAACAATCGTTTGATTCATTGATGGAAATCAAAACCACTCGGACGGCATGTCAAAATCAAAATCGATTAAAACAGATGATTGATTTTTCAATGATTCATGCTGAGTCGATTACGACAAAATCTAACTGCTATGGATATTGCCATCCCGGATGACCAAAGTGCGGTTTCCCGCCTTGGCCAGACTCTGATCGTGGGTAACGACCACCAGCGTCACTCCATGGCTGGTCGCCAGATCAAGCAGGATGTTCATGATCTCCTCGCCGTTCTTCGAATCCAGATTTCCTGTCGGTTCGTCGGCGAAAAGCACTTTCGGCTCGTTCACGATCGCCCTCGCGATGGCGACCCGCTGCTGTTCGCCGCCCGAAAGCTCCGCCGGCAAATGATCCGCTCGATCCGCCAGCCCCACCTGATCCAGCGCTTTCATCGCGGCTGCGGTCGCATCCTTTCCGGCGATCGCCCCCGGCACGCAGACATTCTCAAGAGCGGTCAGCTCCGGAAGCAGATGGTAATTCTGGAAGACGTAGCCGATCCGCTCGTTGCGGAATCTGGCCTGCTGCTTCCTGCCGAGCGCGTAAAGGTCGGTTCCGTCGATTTTCACCGTCCCCTGCTCCGGACGCTCCAGCCCGGCGAGCGTGTAAAGCAACGTGGTTTTGCCGGCTCCGCTCGGGCCGCAGAGGAAAACCTTCTCACCCCGGTGGATCGAAAGATTGATCCCGTGCAGCACCTCGATCGATTTTTTCCCGATCCGGTAGCCGCGGTGCAGGTTCGTGGTTTCGATGACGACGTCGCTCATTTCCCGATCATGGGCAGCGGGTCCTCCGGCGTGCAAGCCCGCCCGGAGATTTCCCCGCCGCTTGGCCTTCCCAAAGTCCTCATCCTCACCTAGCCTGTGGCGACCCGATGACGAAACGCTCTCTGTTCTTCGCCCTGCTGACCACGATTTCCGCGTGGGCCCAAGGCGATCCCGCGCCCGCGCCGCCCGCCCCTCCGGTGACGCCTCCCGTTGCCCAGGCCGCACCGGCCGAAGATGCCAGCATCCCCGATGACGGCGTCCGGGTCGCCATCCTCGGATACCACGATCTTTCCGAAGGCCAGACGGAAACCGCGATGCGGATCCGCACTTCGAAATTCCGCCAGCAGATGGAATCGCTCCGCCAGCTGGGACTGACGGTCATTTCCCTGCCGGATTTCATCGCCTGGAAAAAAGGCGAAAAGACGATCCCACCGAAATCCGTCCTGCTCACCTTCGATGACGGCTGGAAATCCGTTTACACCGACGCGTTTCCGATCCTGAAGGAATACAACTACCCCTTCACCCTCTATCTCTACAAAAACTACATCGATGGCGGCGGCAAGGCCCTCACCCTGCCGATGATCAACGAAATGGTCGCCGCCGGAGCCACGCTCGGCAGCCACTCGGTCAGCCACCCGTATCCGGTCACGATCAAGAAATTCAGGAAGGAGGGCGTCGACAAATACGACACCTTCCTGCGCAAGGAGCTCGGTGAATCGAAGCGCTTCATCGAATCGAAATTCCCCGGCAGCAAGATCACGACCTTCGCCTATCCCGGCGGTTTCTTCACCGAGGAAATGTTCCCGCTCGCCGATGAATTCGGCTACACGCACCTCTTCACCGTCCTTCCCGGAAAGGTGAAACGCGGCATGGATTCGAAAACGCTCCCCCGCTACATGATCCTGGGGAACTACGACAAGATCTTCGAATACGCCACGACCTTCCGCGAAGCCGGTGCGTCCGCTCCCGATGATCCCGCGGCAGGTCCCGGATCGCCCCCTCCAGCACCGCCGACACCCTATCCCGTCTCACCCGAATCCGGCGCCGTCATCAACACGCGGCTTCCTGAAATTTCCGCCGACCTCTCGACGCTCACCAATTACGACCCCGCTTCGCTTTCCATGAAAATCGGCGGCTTCGGCGAAGTCCCGGCCGTGTTCGATCCCGTCACCAAGAAGCTTTCCTGGAAACTCAACCGCCGCATCCGCCAACAGTCGTGCGAGGTTTCCATCACCTGGAAAGACACCGCCACCGGAAAGCCCCATTCAACCCCGCTCCGCTGGTCCTTCCGCATCGACCGCAACGCCGCCTACCAACCGGACGGCGAGTAACCCTTTTCTTCTCAAATCATGTTCCAGTCCCTCGCCGACAATCTCGACAAAACCTTCCGCAACCTCCGTGGCGTCGGCCGCATTTCGGAGAAGAACGTCACCGACGCACTCCGCGAAGTCCGCATCGCCCTGCTCGAAGCCGATGTCGAATTCGGAGTCGCCAAGGATTTCATCAACAAGGTCAAGGAGAAGTCGATCGGTGAGGACGTCCTCAAATCGATCAAGCCCGGCGAGCAGATCATCAAG
>DATLIO010000260.1:0-2485 GCA_035539355.1 Luteolibacter sp. | reverse complement strand
GAACCAATTCGGCGACCAACCTCTTGGGGATGCGCTGCGGCGCGTTCCCGGTGTGACCTTCGGCGGCGCAAACCGCGCCCGCGAGATCCAGTTGCGCGCGATCGGCGATCAATACACGCAGGTCCTCGTCAACGGCCGGCCGATGATCGACGGAAACTCCCGTCGCTCGGTGCAGGTCGACCGCATTCCCAGTTCGCTGGTCGAGCGTGTGGAAATCATCCGCTCCCCGCTCGCTTCCCTCGACGGCCAGGGCGCGGCCGGAACGGTGAACATCATCCTGAAGAACACCAATTTCACGCCACGCACCGAAGTCGGGGTCGGCGGCGGTTATCTCGAGGAAAACGGCTGGATCGGCGACGCCACGCTTTTCCAAGCCGGTGAAGCCGGAGCCCTGAAATACTCGATCGCAGCGGGCCTGCAGCGCCAGCGCCGCGCGGAAAGCAAGGACACCTACGTCTTCAACGGTGCGGGCGCTCCCAACGGCGGCGAACTCGGCATCAACGAACGCGAATACAACCAGTTCAACATCCTCCCGTCCTTCGAGCTCAGCCTCACGCCGCAGGATGTCCTGCGCTTCGAGCCGTCCTATCTCTACACCGAGGAAAACCGCGACGACATCAAGAGCCGGCTCGTCACCAACCACCAGGGCATCAACCGCGTCGACGACGAGTTCCGTCACCGTGTCCGTGAGAACTACGGCATTTACAGCGCCTGGATCCGCGACATGGAGAATAGCGGAAAATTCACGCTCAGCTTCGACCAGCAATGGGCGAGCGAAGACACCACCCGCGACGCCCGCCGTTACAACGGTTCCGGTGTTTTCCAGCAGCGCCGCAAACGCACGGAGGACGTTGACATCGAGCGCACCAATCCGGCTTTCAGATACGACAACCAACTCGGAGCCCACGAATTCGCCTTCGGCTTCGATTTCAGCCGCTCCACCCGCGACGAGGACAATTCCGACGTCACGATCGGCAGCCCGCCGACCTTCGCCGGCAACCGCATCTTCGACGTCCGCGAGGACCGTTGGAACGTGTTCGTCCAGGATTCCTGGCAGCTCACCGAAAGCACCCGTCTGACCGGCGGTCTCCGCCTCGAAGATTCCGACACCCGCACCCGCGATGTCACCGGCGACGCGAATTCGGTTTCGGAAACGTTCCTTCTCCCGTCGCTCCATCTCGTCCAGCGGCTTGAGGAAAACACCGATTTCCGGATCGGCATCGCACGCACGCTGCGTCGTCCCGATCTCCGCGAGCTGACACCGACGATTTCCGAAGGCTCCGGCACGATCGCCAACCCATACCTCGGCGGAAATCCGGACCAGACTCCGGAATCGATCTGGGGTCTCGACAGCGGATTCGACTACTATTTCCTCGATCGCAAAGGCCTCGTCGCCATCAACGGATTCGCCCGGAAATTCGACGACAAGATCGAGACACTCCCCGAGCTTGAGGGCAGCGACTATGTTTCCCGCCCGCGGAATGTCGGCGACGGCGAGCTTTACGGCGTCGAACTCGAAGGCCGCGTGCCGCTGGAAATCATCAGTCTCCCGCAACTGACCCTCTGGGGCAACGCGACCTGGGTCCACACGGAACTCGACGATCCCTTCGGCGGCACCCGCCGGTTCGCCGATCAGCATGACGCGGTGGCCAACCTCGGCCTCGACTACTACGTCGAAGCCATCCGCACGACGTTCGGTGTCAGCGCGAACTGGGTCAGCGGCTACGACCAGCGCATCGAAGCGTCCAACGGCACCAGCCAGCGCACGCACCTCGATGACATGGTCCGCCTCGATTTCTCGTCCCGCACGCAGATCACGGACAAGCTCTCGATGAGCGTTTCCTTCCTCAACCTGCTCGGTTCCACGGAAAAAATGCGCGTCGACGGCTACAACACCGCCGGCAGCAAGACCTCGGTTTCCAAAACCTACGAGGAAACCTACCGTTCGGCCTACGTGAAGCTGAACTACGCGTTCTAAGCGGCTTGTTGGAAAATTGATTCATCAAAATCCCCGCGGTGCCTCGACGCCGCGGGGATTTCTGTTATTTTCTCCGCCATGTCCTCCGCCATTGGTTACGCTTCCCTCTCCGCCACGGATTCCCTGAAACCCTTCAACTTCGAGCGCCGCGATCCCACCGCGCGCGATGTCGAAATCGAGATCCTGTTCTGCGGGGTCTGCCACTCCGACCTCCACACCGCCCGCAACGAATGGCAGAACACGGTTTTCCCCTGTGTCCCCGGCCATGAAATCGTCGGCCGTGTCACCCGCGTTGGTGCCCACGTTTCGAAATTCAAGGTCGGAGATCTGGCGGCCGTCGGCTGCATGGTCGATTCCTGTCAGGAGTGCGCCAACTGCAAGTCCCATCAGGAGCAGTTCTGCGAGAAAGGCTCCACCTTCACCTACAACTCGCCCGACAAACACATCCCCGGCGCACAAACCTACGGCGGCTATTCGAACAGCGTGACCGTCGATGAGGCCTTCGTC
>DATLIO010000259.1:0-2253 GCA_035539355.1 Luteolibacter sp. | reverse complement strand
GCCGGAAACAGTCCGGTCAACACGACATGGATCGCCTCGCTGATGGCGGGGCCCGCGGGAAATCCGGCGCATTTCCGGCTCGGCTCGGGCAGCACCTTGCCGGGCGGCCTGACGCTCGATCCGCAGACGGGTCTGATTTCGGGCACGCTCCAACCTTCGGTGACCGGCACGTTTAACATCATCATCGAGCGATTCAACGGAGCTGAAACCGTGAGCCAGAGTTTCACGCTCGAAGTCACCGGCGGGACGACCGCGACTTATTCGACGTGGATCGCGAACTACCCTTCGGTTTCCAGCAGCGCGCAGCTGGCCGATCCGGATGGCGACGGGTTTTCGAATCTGGTCGAATACTATCTCGGTCTCGTGCCGAACATCCGGGATGCCGGGTCGGTGGTCATGGCGAAATCCGGAACCACGCTGAGCCTCACCTATCCCCGCAGCCTGACGAGCACGGGCGTGACCGCGCAGATCGAATGGTCCGCGACGCTGGCGGCGGGATCGTGGTCGACGGACGGGCTTACCAGCGAGGTGCTTTCCCAGACGCCGGCGTCCCAGATGATCAAGACTTCGCTGACGGTTGGCCCCGGAGATCCAAAAATGTTCCTGCGGATCCGGGTGTCGGCGCCGTGATGTGGCGGGAATGACGGGTTGGAAATCCGTCATTCGCCGGGCTTGTAAAAACCGATCCGCTGGTGAGACTCAGGGCACGGCGGATGACGCCGGTTTTTCGGACTCATGCACTTTCTCGGGATTGAAATCGGCCACGGCGGAACGCGTGCGGTGGCGCTCGATCTGGAGGCGGCGGCGGTTTGCGCGGAAGCGTTCGTGCCGCATGCCTGGGTGGAGGGTCTGCCGGCAGGATACCGCGAGCAGGACCCGGCGTCATGGATCAATGCGGTGAACCGCGTGGTAATCCAGTGCCTTTCCCAGATGGGTGAGGCGAAGGAGCGGGTCGCGGCGATCGGCGTGGCGGGTCCGCAGCGGGGTCTGGTGCTTCTGGATGAGGCGAACCGGATCGTGCGACCGGCGAAAATGGCGGGGGATCTTTCGGTGAAACGTCAGGCGGATGAGATCGCGCGGGCGTTCGGCGGCGGACCGGGGTTGATTGAATTGGCGGGTCAATCGCCGGGAGTGGATTCGGCCGCGGCCGAATGTCTTTGGCTGAAGCAGCACGAGCCGTATCATTTCCAGCGGGCCGCGAGTCTGCTGACGGCCCAGGATTTCATCGCCTACTGGCTGAGCGGTGAAAGGGTGACGGAAGCCGGCAGCGCATCTGCGACCGGTTTGTTCGACATCCGCAAACGCACGTGGTCCACGGAGCTGATCGATTTCATTGACCCGGGTTTGTTGGGGCTTCTCCCGCCGATTTCGGTTTCGGATCAACCACGCGGAGTGATCCGTGCGGCTTTGGCCCGCGAGTGGGGGCTTTCCGAACTCGTCCAGATTTCCGCGGGCAGCGGATCCGCGATGCTTTCGGCGCTGGCCGCGGGCTGCGTCGAACCGGGAACCGTCGCGGTGGAAATGACTTCTTCAGGATTGGTGATGGGTGCCGGAAATGAACCGGTGATCGATCTGCGCGGCGAGATCATCCCTTTCTGCAATGCCACGGGCGGTTGGCTTGGCACCGGCACGGTTTCCAATGTCTCGGTCGCTCCAGAAATCCTGCGCCGCCACTACGGCTGGTCGCATGAGGAGTATGAAGCGAATGTTTCCGCCGTCCAACCGGGAGCGGACGGGCTGTTGATGCTGCCTTATTTCACGGGGGAATCGATCCCGAAAATGCCGGAAGGCACGGGGGTCCTGCACGGCATCACTCCCGGAAATTTCACGCCCGCCCACCTCGCGCGCGCGTCGGCGGAAGGGGTGATGCTGGGAATCGGCTACGTCATGAGCCGGTTCCGCGATCTGGGATTCGATCCTCCGGAAATCCGCTTGTTGGGCCCGGGAGCGGCGAGCCCCGTGACCCGGCAATTGCTGGCGGATGTGCTCGGCACGACGGTCGCTCCGGTTTCGAGCACGCATGGTGCCGCGATGGGAGCTGCGATGCAGGCGGCGGTTTCGTTTTTCCACCAAAGCGGCGAGTCGCTCGGATTTTCGGAGATCGCGGCCTACCTCGTCTCCGGCGATCCATCGCTGCGCCGGGAGCCGGACATGGGAGCGCACGAGCTCTACCAGGAAATGATGTCCCGCCAGCAGTACCTGGTTGATACCCTTCACCCCGCCGGATTCCTCTGATGGGAAAAAAAGACAGCG
>DATLIO010000258.1:0-5023 GCA_035539355.1 Luteolibacter sp. | reverse complement strand
GGATTCCCTGCCGATTCCGGAAATCGTCCGCGAATCGCTGCCTTGGACCGCCCATTTCCACGCGAATGATCCGAATCTCCGCGGCCCCGGCATGGGTGACGTCGCGTTCCAGCCGATCGCCGACGAGCTGGTCAAAGGCGGTTACAAGGGCTGGGTGTCCGTCGAGGTCTTCGACACCACCGTCGAGCCGGATTTCCTCGCCGGGGAAAGCATGCGCCACCTCCGGGCCGCTTTTCCGGCCTGACGATCACCCGAATGGGGTCTTGCCAAAGTTCGGACTCCCGTTTGATCTAACATCCGTCACGAAAATCCCAGCAGCCCACTTTTAATACCCATGAAATTCGGAATCATCGGCGCCGGCATGATCGGCCACTTCCATGCCAAGGCCATCACCGCCATGACCGGCGGAACCCTCCACTCGGTTTTCGACCTCCGCGCCGAGGGTGCCCAGAAGCTCGCTGACGAATACGGCATCAAGGCCTACTCGAACATCGATGAGTTCCTCGCCGATCCCGAACTGGAAATCGTGACCATCGGCACCCCGTCCGGCGCCCACCTCGATCCCGCGCTCGCCTCGCTCAACGCCGGCAAGCACGTCATCTGCGAAAAGCCGCTCGAAATCACCGTCGAACGCGTCGACATCCTCATGGAAGCCGCCGCGAAGAACGGCAAGACGCTCGCCGCCGTTCTCAACCGCCGCTTCCACCCCGGCCTCGATGCTTTCAAAAAAGCCGCCGACGCCGGCCGTTTCGGAACACTGACCTCCGCTTCCGCTTATGTGAAATGGTTCCGCGACCAGGCCTACTATGACTCCGCCGGTTGGCGCGGCACCTGGGCGCTCGATGGCGGCGGCGCTCTCATGAACCAGTCGATCCACACGGTCGACACCTTGATCTATCTCGCCGGCCCGATCAAATCCGTCCAGGCAAACACCGCCTGCCTCGCCCACGAGCGCATCGAGGTCGAGGACATCGCCGTCGCGATCGTCGAATTCGAAAACGGCGCCCGCGGCGTGATCGAATGCTCGACCGCCACCTGGTCGAAAGCCGGCCACCCCGCCCGCGTCCAGCTTTCCGGCACCGACGGATCCGTTTTCCTCGCCGACGAAGCGTTCGAACTGTGGGACTTCCGCAACGAGCAGCCTGAGGACGCCGAAATCCGCAGCACGCTGATGAAAGGCCAGGAAGCCGGTCTCGGCGCGAACGATCCGTCCGCGATCAATTTCTACCAGCACCAGCGCAACTTCGAGGAAGTCGTCAACGCGATCAAAGAAGGCCGCGAACCGACCGTTTCCGCCAGCGAAGCCCGCAAGCCGGTCGCCGTGATCCGCGCGATCTACGAAAGCGCCCAGAACGACGGCAAAAAGGTCTACCTGTGACCCGCTGGGAATACCTCACCATGCGGTTCAAGCCGCACGGCTGGTTCGGCGGAAAAACCGATCCCGAGCAACTCCAGCACCATCTCAACGAACTCGGCGACGAGGGTTGGGAGGTCACCGGAGTCATCGAGACGAATTCCAGCCACGGAGACACCCGCGAGGTTGTCATCCTGATGAAGCGGCCTAAGCTTTGACCCATCCAACGCCACTTAGTTCCATGCAATTCCCAGTTTCCAAGTACACCGGCTTCGCCGACGAGGCCTCCCGCGACATCGACAAGCAGATCCAGGCCACCAAGGAAATCGGCTGGTCGAACATTTCCGCGCGGATGGTCACCGGTGGAAACATCCACGACATCCCGGAAGACGAATTCAACCGCATCGCGGATCGTCTGGATGAAGCGGGCGTGAAAGTTCCGGAATTCGGTTCCCTGCTCGGCAGCTGGGGCAAGAAGATCGACAGCGACTTCTCGGTCACGACCGGCGAAATCGACCGCATCATCCCGCGGATGAAGCGCCTCGGCAGCGGCATCGTCCGGATCATGTCCTACGCGCAGCAGCCATGGGGCGAAGACCAGCAGGAAAAGGAACGCGTCCGCCGTCTCACCGAAATCGTGAAGCGCTTCGAAGGTGAAAACATCATCGTCGCCCACGAAAACTGCATGAACTGGGGTGGCTTCTCCGCCAGCCACACGCTGCAACTCCTTGAGCAGATTCCGAATCTGAAACTCATCTTCGACACCGGTAATCCGATTTTCCAGAAGGACCGTTCGAAAGCCGAGCCATACCCGTGGCAGGACCCGTTCGAGTTCTGGAAAACCGTCCGCGACAACGTGGTCCACATCCACGTGAAGGACTGCGAATTCCCGGTTTCCGACGACATCGAGCCGGATTACACGATGCCCGGCGAAGGCAAGGCGAAGGTCCGCGAAATCATCGCCGACGCGCTTGCAAACGGTTATGACGGCTACATCGCCATCGAGCCGCACGTCGCCACCGTTTTCCACGCGCCCGACCCAACGAAAGTCGACTGGCAGCAGTGCTACGATTCCTACGTGGAATACGGCAAACGCTTCCAGAAACTCGTCGAATCCCTCTGATATCGGCTGAAAACTACCGACTAAACGCGGCTTGCAACCGTTAGGAGGTCGGTCGACCATGGGGACGAATGTCGAACTGGCGCTGGTGGCTTCTTTTCCTCTGCCTCATCGGTGGAGCGATCGCCGCCCCCGTATGGCAGCCGGTGATGATCTACCCGTTGTCCTTTCCGAAGGATCGTCCTGACGGGCCGGCGAAAATCAACCCGTTCGAAAACTTCACCCACCTCGGGACCGACTTCGGTTTGATGGGGCCCGGTGAGGCCCGATTCGAATCGAAGGGCGGCCCGGTGAAAATCCGCCCGGATGGTGAGTGGACCGGCATCTGGCATTCGCTCGCCGGTCTGGCGATGGATGCCAACCGCACGATGGATCCGACGGATCTCACCGGGCTTCTCGGCGAAGACCGTCTGCGTGTTCCCGCCCGCGCGGTGATTTTCGAAGCAAGTGGCAAAGGTGACGTCCGCATCGAACTGGCCGATGTCTCCCGCCGCCCGATCTGGGAAACGAAACTCAGACTCGTTCCGGGTCAGCAGCCCCGCCATCGCTTCGAGATCCAGCCCGCGGAGCTCGGGCAGCTGAAATTCCTCAACATCATCTTCGAGCCGGGCTGCTCGGTCGAAATTTCCTCCGTCGGCTTTGAAGCCCAAAGACCTGACATCGAGCCCGAGGAGTGGATCTTCCAGGTGTCCCTCGGAAAATTGCGCCGCTGCCATGATGCGGTCAGCGGTCTGACCCGGGACCGGGCGCACGTGCCGCCCGGAGTGTTCGATTCGGTCGCGTCGTCAGGCATGCACGCCTTGGCGAGTGCCGCCGCCGCTTCCGAAGGACTGCTCGACCGTGAAAAAGTCGCCGCCGAAATCCGGAGGACGACCGCCGTCATCGCCTCCCTGCCCCGCGCCGCCGGATTTCTCCCGCACTTCACCGTCCGCCGCGAAGATGGCTCTGCTTCCATCCATCCGGGCACGGAATTCAGCACGGTCGATTCCGCGATCGCCCTTCAAAGCATCCGGCTCGCAGCGGTGATCCTCTCGTTGCCTGACGTTTCCGCCGAGATCGAAAAAATCATCGCGGGCATGGATTTCGACTTCCTGACCAGTCCCGAAGGCTTCATCAGCCATGGCATCGCCGAGGATGGGAAGACTCCGCTCATCGGCCGTTGGAAGGATTGGGGCGGCGAATCCGCGCTGGTTCTCGCCATGGAAACCATGGTGCCGAACCGGCTTCCGCAGGGTCGCATGGATCCCGGACCGAGGGTTTACCGCGGCGTCGGTTTCATCATTGAAATCCAGAGCCTGCTTTATCCCGATTTCGACCGGCCCGATCCCGATCTGCTCGCGGGCACCGTCTGGCCGAACGCCCGCCGCGAACTGCTTTCCCGCCAGGCCGTCTATGTCAGCGAACAATGGCCCGGCTCCCCCGCCGCGAATGCCGGGATCTTCGGCCTGTCGGCGGGCGAAGCGGGGATGCCCGGCGCCGGATATTCCGCGAACGGCGTCGACATGCCCGGTGTCCGCTGGCTGCATCCGCATGCGATGGTCATGGGGCTCGCCCAAAGCGGCGGGCAGGTTTTCTCCGATGGCATCCGCCGGCTCGAACAGGCAGGCGTTCTTTTCCCGCAGGGCCTTCCGGAAAACATCGAGATCAGCGTGGATCTCCACAATCCGATGCAAGGCTCGCTGAACGCCTCGTTCGAAGCGATTGCGAGCTACCACGGATGGCGGAGGGCGAAAGGCGGGCCGGATGTGATCGACCAAGCCTGCCTCGCGGATCCGCTGATGCGGAAAGGCGCCTCGCGTTTCTACCGTTGAGGCACCGCGGGCACGACCATCGGGTAATCCGTGATCTGCTCCAGTTTCACGCCATAGATCGCAGCGATCTCCGGGGCATCCGAGACGTGATAGATCTCATGGTAATAGATCTCCTTGATGCCATACGAACACAGCGTCTGCATGCAGGCCGTGCAGGGCATCGTCGTCGTCGCCACCAGTTTCACCTCACCACGCCGGAACAGGCTGCAAAGATTGATTTCCGCGTGCAGCATGAATTTCTGCCGCGCCTCGCGGTCATCCCAGAATCCCTCCGGCGCGTTGAATCCGGGAGCGAGGCCGTTGTAAGCCGTGCCGATGACCCGGTGATTGAAATCCAACGCCGCGGCTCCGACTTTCCGGTAGGGATCCTCCGATCGCAGGCTCGCGACATGGGCGAGCGCCATCGCGTACTGCGGGATCGAGAGACGTTCGGAAGACATGTCCGGAGCTTGGCAGTTGCCGGCGGAGCTTGCCAAGCCCTCATGAAAACAAGGTGGGCGTGACCGCCGGGCGCGCCGTGGTTCTGACGAGATTGACACCGCCACCCAACCCTCATGAAGTGCGGGAGTGCCGGAGATTTCAAACAGCGAAAACCCCTACACGTCTCCGACGGTCGATCCGATCATTCCGGACGACAATCCCACAGAAGAATTGGAACTCGCCACGCGCTGGGAGCGCTTCCTCGGCTCCCTCATCGATCTTCTCATACTGGCCGTGCCCATTTTCGCAATCAGCTGG
>DATLIO010000257.1:0-3264 GCA_035539355.1 Luteolibacter sp. | reverse complement strand
GACACGGGCGGTGATGCCGGGTTTGATTTCGGGAAGCTGGTCCTTCACGAGCACCTCGGCCTTGTAGACGCGGTAGTTCGGATTGCCATCGCGCGACGGCTCGGGCATCGAGGCGACGGAAGTCACCTGACCGAGGAAGCGCTGGTCGGGCAAGGCGTCGAGCTTGATGAACGAGCGCATGCCCGGTTTCACGAGGCTGACCTGGTTTTCGTAAACGTTGATCACCACCTTCATCTGCGAGACGTCAGGCAGGGAAATGAGCGGCTGGCGTTCACGGACGAGGATGCCTTCACCGATCGGCTCGTTGCGGAAGTCCTCGCTCTTTTCATACACGACCAATCCGGCCTTCGGGGCGTGGATCATCGTGTAGTTCTTCGATTCGCGGAGTTCCTCGAGCTTCACCTTGCGGAGGTCGAGCGTTTCCTTGCTGGAGGTGAGCTGCAGGCGGGCTTTCTCCAACTGCATGTCGTTCTGCTTGCGGGTCCGCTCCAACCGGATGTTGGCGTTTTCCAGCGCCAGATCGATCTTCTGCATCTCCCGCGGGTAGTCGAATTCAAGAAGCAGACGGCGTTCCTCGATCGCGGTGGCGAGTTCGATTTCGCGGCGTTTGGCGGCGAGCGTGTCCGTGACCAGCTCCGTCGGGTTCACGTAACCTTTGGCCTCGAGTTTCTTGGTGCCGGCGAGGCGATCCTGCGCCCGGCGGAGTTCCTCGTTGGCGAGGGAAATGGTGGTTTCCGCCTTCTTGCTGAGCTGCGGCCATTCGCCCTCGACGTATTTCTCACGGTCCTTTTTCGCGAGATCGACGGCCAGTTCGGCGTCGCGGAGTTTGAGGACGTTGTCGCTTTTCAGTACCTCGAAGCGCTCCTCCTGTTCGGAGTAGGCGAAGACGGCCTGCTGATAGGCGATTTCGGCGAGGGAAAGCGCGTCCTCGATGCCGTTCGCGTCCAGTTCGATCAGGAGATCGCCCTTCTTCACGACGGTGCCTTCCTTGATCAGGGAAATGATTTCCGTCCGCCCGGGGACCAGGTTCCGGACGGTGACGCGGTCGACGGCTTCCAGCGAACCGCCGGTGGGCAGGGAAATGTCGAAAGCGCCGCGCTGGATTTTATAGAATGTGCTGGAAACGTCCTTTTTGGCACCACGTGGAATGAGCGACCACGTCGTGAACCCTGCAACCGCGACTGCGACCGGAATGACGATTTTCGGTCGCAGGAAAGGTTTCAGGGCTTGGATCGGGAATTTCATCAGGAACGGGGTCGGGTTTCGCTGAAAAGTTCGTCCGGAGTGATCAGTCGTTCCGAGGCTGCGGTGTTTACGGGCAACATTTTGATTTCCTTACGTTTTACTGAAGGAAGTGTCGGATTTTTCACCCAAAATTGCGGGAGGGCGGCATCGAACACCCCCATGTCATGGAGGAGGTTGATCCGGGTGAGGTGGTAGTTGACCAAGGCGGAGGTCACGGCGTTCTGGGCCGTGAGCTGGTCGCTCTGGGCATCGAGGAGGTCCCGGGTGGTCGCCCGGCCGGCGTCGAGAAGCAGGTTCGCGCCTTCGACCCGTTGATTTGCAAGGTTTAGCGCGTTATTCTGAATGGTGTAGGTTTCCCGGGAAAGTTCCAGTCCGCGGAGGCCCGACCGCAGATCGGCGTGGATGCGGTCGAGGGATTGGGAGAGCGAACGGATCTGGCGCTCGAAATCGATCTTCACGCGGCGGAAGTCATTTCTCGCCGAAAGGTTGTCGACCGGCAGGTCCAGATCGACCCCGATCCGGGTGAAATAGGCGTCCGCATCGAAATTCGAGTAGCTCGCGGTGCTGTTGTTGGTGTCCAGATCGATTCCGGCGAACAGATCGAGACCCGGTTTGAAGGCGTCCGCTGCGACCTGGATCTTGCGTTTGCTGTCTTCGAAACGGTCGATGTCGTTGAACAGATCAAGCCGGTGGTTGATGGCGACATGGAACGCCGGATCGGCGTCGAAGGGGATTTCGGGCAATCCGGCTTCGGCGAGGGACCGCAAGGGTGCGTCATCGAGGATCAGTTCGCCGCCGAGCGGGAGGCCGAGCGTGAGTTTGAAATTATCGACGAGGTTTTTGTAGGAATTGATCGCCGAAATGTAGCGGGCCTTGCCCTGGAGTTCGCGTTGTTTCGCTTGGTCGAGCTGGAAACGGGGAAGCCGGTCCTCGGCGAGCGCGCGGGCTCGATCGGCGAAAACCCCGATGTTCTTGTAGCTTTCGTATTCGTTCCGGACGCGGTCTTTTTCCTGGAGGATGCGGAAATAAGCCGTGGTGATGTCGATGACGTTGGTGTCTTGGAAGCGGGAGAAATTCCGGACCGCATAGGCGACGTTCCGTTCGCGTTGCGTCAGATTCTCGTTTGAAACCGCACCCGCACCGCGAAGCAACGGCTGGGTGAGGCGTGCGGAAAGGAACCGGGTGGAGCCGGGATTGCCGCCGCCGAGATAGAATCGGAAAATATCCTGCGCGAGATCGATCGCCAGGGCGCCGCCGGTGATGAACGTCTGGTCGAACGAAGCGCGGTTGGCGACCGCGAGGTCCCGGTCCGACGAATCAAAATCACCGGAGGTGTTTTTCAAACCCGCCGTCCCGTAGGTCGCGCGGCTGCCCAGTGAGGTGAGCTTCGGCGCGTAGTCGTGGCGTGCGCGGGTGAGATCGAGGGCGACGAGATAAAGCGTTTCCTTTTCCGACTGATATTCGCGGCGGTTGCTCACGGAAATGGCGATGGCCTGTTGCAAGGTCAGCCGCATCGGCTCGGACGCCAGCCGTTCGCTGACGATGATTTCCGGCTGGATGTATTTCGGATTCAGTTCCGAAAAGGGCGTTGAAATGTCCAGTGGAACGGGAGTCTCTTCGAGGACCACGCGCTGGTTCTGGTCGATGATTCCGTGCACTTCGTTGTCGGCGCTGCGGACGTAGTGGTCGGTCGAGCAGGACGAAATGAAGAGGGCGAGTCCGGGGACGAGGGACGAGCGGAGAACTTTGCCGGAGATCTGAAAAACCATTGGAGCGGCTAGGGGAAACGTGGATTCGGGCCCGTCTCTTTCAGCGCAGGAGCTTGAGGAAGGGGCCGAGGGTGTCCGGGGAACGGCCTTCACGGCAGGCGAACACATGGGTGATCGGCGCGGCGGGACGGATCGGGAGTGCACGCGTGGAGTCTTTCACCAGCACGGAAAGCGCGGATGGCAGGAGCGCGATGCCGGAACCGGCGGCGACCATCAGTGCCACCGCCTGGGCGCGGGGTGACTCGAGGAT
>DATLIO010000256.1:0-5297 GCA_035539355.1 Luteolibacter sp. | reverse complement strand
GTCCGGATGCGGGGATTGGATCTCCGCGTAGACGGCGGCTGGAACCAGTGCGTCCGCTGAAGCGCCTTTCAACTGATCCGTCAGGAATCGGCTCCATCCCCGCATCGGCATGTGGACGATTCCGGCCGGTCCGAGAACCGGAGCATTGTCGACAAGAGGTCCGTTCATGATCGCCGCCTTGCCTGACTCCTCATGGGGCCACGGTTGGTCGATCTTTCCGATGGTGCCTGTGCCGCCGAATCCAGCGTTCTGGATGTCGAGGGGTTTGAAGACGCGTTCCCTCATGAGTTCCTCCCATGGCTTGCCGCCCAGCTTTTCGAGGATGGCACCGACCACCACGTAGCCGGCATTCGAATAGACATAACCACCGACAGCGGATTCGGGTTTCTTCGTCAGAAGCTGGCGGGCCGCATCGCGACGCGAACGGACGAGATTGCGGCGTGAAAACTCCGACCATTCGAGATTCGGGATCAGACCCGCGCGGTGGGCCAGAAGGTCGGCGACGGTGATGCCTTTCAGCGAGGGATCGATGCTCTTTTCGAACTCCGGGAAATGTTTCTCCACCGTATCATCCCAACCCAGCTTGCCTTCGGCGACGAAGGTTCCGGCGAGTGTCGCGGTCATCGCCTTCGTGTTAGAGCCGAGGTGCCAGAGATCGTTCTCCCCGGCTTTCACGTCGCTTCCTTTCTTGCGGAAACCGACGGTGCCTTGTTCGTAAAATCCATCCGTGTCAAAAACGGCCGCAGCCATGGCGGGAAGTTCATGCTTCACCCGGATGGGCTCGAGCAGTTCGTTGATTTCCTTGTTCAGTTCCGCCTTGAGCGGAGCGGTGACGAGAAGAAGACCGGCCAGGATTTTCACGTCCCATGTTAGAGCGGAAAGCGGCGAGGGAGGGGAGTGGAAAATTCGCCCGGTTGAGGAATTGCACGGTCGGAGGGAAACCGGCATCGTGCGGGCCATGCGAACTGTCCGGCGCGTTTCGATCTTCCTGTTGGTGCTGCTGCTCGTTGCGATCGGGGCGTTCGTGATCTACGCGCCCAAGCTGGTTCTTTATCCGGTCCGTGGAGGTGCGCCGGATGTGTTCGCCCATGCGCCGACTCCGGGGGTGAATCTTTCGGGAATGCGCATCGAACCTGAGAAGGGGATTTCGCTCGAAGGTTTCCGCATGGAGCCGGAAGGCGCGAAGGCTTCGATGCCGACCCTCATCCTGCTGCACGGCATCTGCAATTCGAAGGATGCGTATGAGGACTATGCCAGGCATTTCTGCCGTGAAGGATTCAGGGTCGTCGCTTTCGATTCACGCGCGCATGGGAAGAGCCGGGGCGGTTGCTGCACCTATGGATGGCATGAGAAGGGTGACGTTTCGAAAATCATCGACGAGGTGATCAAGATCGATCCCGGAACCCGCATCGGCATTTTCGGAAACTCGATGGGCGGGGCGATCGCGTTGCAGGCGATGGCTGCGGACAAGCGGATCGAATGCGGGGTGATCGAGAGCACCTTCGCCGATTTCCGCGAAGCGGTGTATCTTCACACGGAGGAATGGACCGGGTTGAAACTCTCTCCGTATCTCGATCCGATGCTCTGGCGCGCGGGTGTCCAGGGATCTTGGGATCCCTTCGAAGTGCGGCCGGAGGAATCCGCGAAGTCGATCGACAGGCCGGTGTTCCTCGCGCACGGGACGCGAGACGAGCTGTTTCCGATTTCGCAGGGCGAGCGGATTTTCCGGAACCTCGCGTCGCCGGACAAAGAGTGGGTCCGGGTCGAAGGCGGACGTCATGGCGGTCTCGGCCAGACATATGGTCCTGAGTATGGAAAGCGCGTGACAGGCTTCTTCAAAAAATGGCTGATGTGAGCATGTGGCGGATCGCTGTTTTTGGTCTTCTGGTTCAGCCGGCGGTTTTCGCCGGACAGGCGTATGTCGGGAAGTCGTCGTTCGTTTCTCCTTACGCGACGCAGGCGGTCACGGCGGATGGGAAATTCTTCTATGCGGTTTCGAACAGGAAGATCGCGAAGTGCGATCGAGCCGGCGGAGCGGAACTTGCGGTCAGCGAGGGGCCGGCGTTGCATCTCAACAGCGCGGTCATTTCCGGAGGGAAAATTTTCTGCGCGCATTCGAACTACCCGTTGAAGCCCGAGAAGGGTGATCTCCGCGTGCTCGATCCGGAGACGATGAAGTTGACCGTTTTCCATGAGTTCGCTGATCCGCCCGGAAGTCTGACGTGGGCTTTGCAGAAGGATGGATCGTGGTGGTGTCACTTCGCCCACTATGGAAAAGAGAACGCGAAGTCGGTGTTGGTCCGATACGACGGCGGGTGGAAGGAAACCGGGAGATGGTTGTATCCGGAAGCGTTCGTGAAGGAATGGGGAAGCACGAGTTTGTCAGGGGCGGTTTGGCTTGGCGACGTGTTGCTGGTGACCGGGCATGACAAGAAATCCGTTTATCGTCTTCAGGTCGGGGAGAAGATCGAGTGGATCGGCACCGTGCCATCGCCGTTTCCGGGGCAGGGGATCGCGATCGATCCGGAAACGGGCGGCTTGGTGGGGATCGACCGGAAGCGGAAGACGGTGATTTTCGCCGAGCTGGAAAAGGAGTGAATCCGCGCCTAGTTTCCGCTCCGATGATGAACCGCCGTGAAAGTCTGAAGTTGATGGCCGCAGGTGCGGTGGTGGGAATGCATGCGTCCGCCGCGGAAGAGAAAGCGGCGGTGTTTTCACGGAGCATTCCTTCATCGGATGAACTGCTGCCGTCGATCGGTCTTGGGACCTGGCAGACCTTTGACGTCGCTCCGGGAGATCGCGAACCGCTGAAGGAAGTGTTGCGCGAGTTTTCCGCGCTGGGTGGAAAGGTGATCGATTCCTCGCCGATGTATGGGAAGTCGGAAACGGTCGCGGGTGATCTGATCGAGGAGCTCGGCTTGAGGAAGTCGTTGTTCGTCGCGACGAAGGTGTGGATTTCCGGAAAGGATGCAGGCGTGAAGCAGATGGAGGAATCGATGGCGAAACTGAAGTCACCGGTGATCGATCTGATGCAGGTGCACAACCTTCTCGATGTGAAGGCGCATCTCGACACGTTGAACGCCTGGAAGCATGAGGGAAGGATCCGCTACCTCGGCGTGACGCACTATCATCAGGGAAGTCATGATGCGGTGATGAAGTTGATGGAAGGGGAGTCGCTCGATTTCGTGCAGATCAACTATTCGGTCGCGGAACGTGACGCGGAAAAGAAACTGCTGGCGATGGCGAAGGATCGCGGGGCCGCGGTCATCGTGAACCGTCCGTTCGCGGGCGGCGAAATGTTCGCGCGCCTGAAAGAGAAACCGCTTCCGGATTTCGCGAAGGAGATCGGCTGTTCGAGTTGGGCGCAGCTGATGTTGAAGTTCATCATTTCGCATCCGGCGGTGACCTGTGCGATTCCCGCGACTTCGAAAGTGAAGCATCTGCGCGACAACATGGGCGCGTTGCACGGACCGATGCCCGATGAGGCGATGCGGAAGCGGATCGCGGACGCGGTCGCCTGATCAGATCCGCTCTTCGAGCAACTGGACGAAATGGCGGACCACCTGCGGAGGCGAGTCGAGTTTCCACACGGCCCACAGCCGGAATTCGAAGACGCTCTTCGAACGGATGGGCAGGATGACGATGCCTTGGGAGGTCAGATCGAGGACGACCGGCATCATGGAAATGCCCTGATCGGCCGCGACGAGGGTGACGAGCGCGTCGAATCCATCGATGATCCGCGAGCGCTGCGGCACATGGCCTTCGGATTGGCAGAAACGCAGGACCTCATCGCGGTGGGAACGCGGCCCGTTGCCGAGCCAGAGCATCGTTTCGTTTTTGAGATCTTCGGTCGGGATCTCGTTGCGGGAGGCCCAGGGGTGATGCCGGGAAACGGCGACGCCGAAATGGGAGTTGATGACGCAGAGCAGGTCCTTTTCGTCCGATTGCGCGACGGGATCGGAACCGAAGGCGAAGCCGACATCGATGCGCCCGGAATCGATGGCGTCGAGCTGCTCGTCGGGCTGGAGTTCGACGAATTCCACTTCCACGCCGGGATAGCGTTTGTGGAAGATCTGGAGGGTCGCCGGAAGGAATTCGGTGGCGATGACGCCGATGCTGCTGATCCTGAGTTTTCCGAGGCGACCGGTTTCCGCCTCGGTGGCCCGTTCGACGGCCTTGGCGGCGCGTTTCAGAATGTCACGCGCGTCGTTCAGGAAAATCTCGCCGGCCTTGGTGAGGGACACGCTGACTGTGTCGCGTTCGAGGAGCCGCACTCCGATCTCGCTTTCCAGATCCTTGATCTGTTTGCTCAGCGCCGGACGGGTGATGCTCAGGGTTTCCGCGGCTTTCCGGAAATTCAGCTCATCGGCAACCGCCACGAAGTATCTCAGGTGCCGCAATTCCATCCGCGGCACTGGTAACATCGAGTTACCAGCTTGGAAACTTCAAAATCATTCCGATGGTGGACCTGCGATGGTATGAGATCGGCGGCCTAAAACGGTTGTTTTGAAAATGGCTCCACGGTCTCCCGCTCTTATGCAAAATTTCGTTCTGATTCCCTTGTCTCTCAGTTGGCTGTTGTTTCTGCCGGGATGCGGAAAAAAGGCGGCCGAAGGGCCTCCGCAAATGCCTCCCGCGGCAGTGACATTCTCTCCCGCCGTTTCCGAAAACGTCAGCATCATCCGTGAATACCCGGGTCGGATCGACGCCGTCAGGACCTCCGAGGTCAGGGCGCGGGTGAGCGGCATCCTTTTGGAAAAGACCTTCGTCGAAGGTGCCGACATCAAAGCCGGTGACGTTCTTTTCAAAATCGACCCGCTGCCGCTCGAAGCCGCGAAAGCCAGCGCGGAAGCGTCGCTCGCCCGGGCCGAAGCGACGGTGAAGCAAACCGAAGCCGCCGCGGTCCGTTATCGCGATCTCGCGGCATCCCGTTCGGTCAGCCAGCAGGACATCGACAATGCCGAAGCCGCGCTGCAGGTCGCGAAAGCCGATGTGCTCGCATCGACCGCGGCGCTGACGACCGCGAATCTGAATCTCGGCTACGCCACGGTCACCGCGCCCATCAGCGGCCGGATCGGACGGGCGCTGGTCACCGAAGGGCAGCTCGTCGGCCAGGGTGAGATGACCCGGCTGGCGGTGATCCAGCAGATGGACCCGATTTATTTCGACTTCACCCAATCGACCTCCGAGCTCATTTCGCTGCGGCGGTCGATCGCTTCCGGAGAGATGGGGACCGCGTCGCCGGATCAATCGGCGGTGACGCTGATTCTCGACGACGGTTCCGAGTATGAGATGAA
>DATLIO010000255.1:0-8696 GCA_035539355.1 Luteolibacter sp. | reverse complement strand
GGGGAATCCCGTGTCAGGAGTGTGGCGGATTTCCCAGACGCCGTTGATGCGTGGCTGGTAATCCTTCGGATCCGAAGCGCCGATCCAATCGAGCGCGTCGTTCAGTTCGGCATTCGTCGGGTTCCGTTCGAAAACGCGGTTGTAGATCCAGCGGACACGGCTGGAGTCGTCGGTGAGACCGGTGAACTCCGGAGCCTTCACCATCTTTTCCGCCTGACGGATGACGAGCGGGCCGTTGAGGAAATAGAGCGCCTGTTGGGGGACGGTGGTCTCGGCGCGTTTCGGCGCGTGGTGGTCGGGATGGGGCAGATCGAAGGAAACGAAGGTGCCGGGCAGCGCGTAGCGGTCGACGAACGCGTAGAGGCTGCGGCGGCTGTCGGCTTTGTCGCTGTCGAGGGCGATCGAACGTCCTCCGGTTTTCGAGGTGTCGAGCGCTCCGGAAGAAGCAAGCAGGCGGTCGCGCATGGATTCGAAATCGACGCGCTGGCGCGACCATTTCCAGAAGAGCGTGTTCGCTTCATCGATCCTGTCGTTTTCCCCAGGACCTTCCGCGGCGAGGCGGAATGCCTGCGAGGTGAGAAGCAGGCGGTGCATCTCCTTGATGGATCCGCCCTTTTCATTGAAGCGGAGCGCGAGCCAATCGAGCAGCGGACGGAGAACTGGAACGGGCTGTTGAGGTCCGAAGTCCGCCGGGTCGGTCAGCGCCTGGCCGAAATGCCAGCCCCAGATGCGGTTGACGATGACCCGCGAGGTCATCGGGTTCGCGGGGTCCGCGATTTTTTCCGCGAGCGAAAGCCGGGCGCTCTTGCCTTCGGGGAATTCACCGCCGCCGAGGAAGCTGAGCCATGCGCGTTTGAAGGGCTCGCTGCGGCTGCCGGGATTGCCGCGGAGATACACCTGGGCGCTGCCCCATTTCGGTTTGTCCGAAAGGCTCATGGCCCGTGGTGCGGCGCCGGGATGTTCGATCTGAAGTTTGGTGAGGGTGGAATCGCGTTGGCGGCGGTCGTCATCATCCTTCTGATCCATCACGCCTTTGACTCTCTCCAGATCGAAGGAAAGCGGGGTGCGGGCATCGGTGCGGAACTTCGCGAGATCGCCTTCGGCCGCTTGCGACCATTCGGTGGCGAGGGCGAGGCAGAGAGCTTTGCGGCCGGCGTCATCGGCCTTGAGCATTTCCTGATGCCACTGGCCGAGCCGTGCGGCGGGCTTGTCGTTCCAAGCGGTCTTGGCAAAGAATTCCTTCCAGCGTTCGACGACCTTGAGGCGGTAGCGTCCGCGTTTGAAGGATTCGGCGGAGGTTTTGCCTCCGTCCCATTTTTCCTGGTTCGAAAGCCAGGCCAGTTCGAGATAGACGGCCGACGATTCCGGCTTGTTGATCTGATCGAGGATTTCCTGGCGGGCCGCGTTGTCCTTTGCCTTCAGTTCGGATTCCTTGGCGGCGTATTCCTGATAGGCCGCTTCGTCCGCGGGTCTGCCGATGATCGGTTTCTCACCCGGCTCGTTGGCATTCTCGAAGATGGAGTAGAGCGAGTAGAAATCCTTCGTGCTGATCGGGTCCGTCTTGTGATCGTGGCAACGGGCGCACGAAACGGTGCTGGAAAGGAAGCCGCGGGTGACGACGTCCACGCGGTCATCGAGCATTTCGATCTGCCCGGCGCGCGGGCCGACGGTGAGGAAACCGAGTGCCGCGAGATCGGGATGATCCGGTTTGTCGACCATCAGGTCGGCGGCGATCTGCAGCTTCGCGAACTGCGCGAAAGGCATGTCCGCGTTGAAGGATTTGATCAGCCAGTCGCGGTAGGTGTAGGCGAATGGATAGCGGTTGTCCTTGTCGAAATTGTAGCCCTGGGTGTCCGCATATCGCGCGACGTCCATCCAGTGGCGCGCCCAGCGTTCGCCGTAAGCCGGACTGGCGAGCAATTCGTCGATCAACGCCTTCCACGTGGCGTCGTCGGGGTTTTTCTCGATGCGCTCGATCTGCTCCTTCGACGGAGGCAGGCCGGTGAGGGTGAAAGCGGCGCGTTCGATCCAATGGCGCGGGGAGGCCATTTTGGCGGGCTTCACTCCGGCTTTGGTCCGGGCGTCGGCGAGAAAGGCATCGATCGGATGGACCGAAGCGTCCCCCGGCGGTTTCGAATCGACGGGAGGGGTGTATGCCCAGTGGTCCGCGGCGCGTGAGACGGCGACGAGGGCGGCGAGTGGGATGAGCAACGCGCGGAAAAGCATCGGAGTGGAAACGGCGGGAAATCCCTGATTCTTTCAGGGAAAAGGCCGGAAAAGGCCGCGCCCACTCTACACCAATTCCTTGGAAAAGCGATCCGGAAATCCGGGCTCAGATTCCCGGGTCGATCGGGCGGTTGAGACTGGCAGACTCCCTGTGCCCGCGACCCTTTTTCTGAAGGATTTCACAGAGTTTCGCCGCGCCATAGGCCAGCAGAGCGGGTGGAGCCAACGCGGAAACCAGCCGGACGTTGGCGACAAGGATCGATCGGACGGGCAGACGGTGGAGCAGGACTCCGGCGGCGACGGCAGCCAGAATGGCTTTGGAGGGATGACGGCGGACGCAATCCTCCCATTCTTCGAGGCGGTCGATCGCCTTTTCCTTCGCGGAGGAAAGCACCGCGTGGATGCCTTCGTCGACCGAGGCGGTTGGGTTCGTTGGAGTTGTCATGGATTACCAGAATTTGATGCGGTCGCGGAGGCGTTGGAGCGAATCGGACACCGAATGGACGACATCGTCGGTGGGAAGATCGTGGAGGTAACCGGAAGCCTGGCGGGCGCGTTGCGAAGCCGCGTCGAACCCATCGTGGAGAAGTGACGAAAGGCGGTCCGATCCGGAACCCAAGGCCCGGCGGAATGAACCGGCATCCTTCACGAGACGTTCGGAAAGCGAGAGCTGCCCGCGTCTGGAATAGACGAGGTAGCCGACCGCCGCGCCGAAGACCAAAGCTCCGCAAATGGTGGGGATCGGATTCCGGGTGACGATTTCTTTCGCCCTGTGGCAGGCAAACTGGCAGCGCTCGCCGGCGTCCGACGTCATCCGTTCGAGGACTTCGGCCGGTGTCTCCTGAGTATCGATTTCTGAAGAAGATTTCATGACGGAGGTTTTCTTGCAGGAAACGCGCCGTCCGGATGGAAACGGGATTTTTCCAAGCAACGGCAAGGAAACCGGGAAAAGGCACGCCGGATGAGGCGATGGGATGCGGATACCCGCGTCATGCATCGCGCATGATGGTGTTGCAGAATTGGTTCAGATGGGTGGCCCGGACCCCCGCCAACCCGTGTGGATGCGTTGGGAACGACGTTTGCTGCATGGATATCAACAACCCCAACCATTATGCCACTTGATCCCGTAGAACTCTCCACCGGTGCATCGCCGCGGAACACCCCGGAATACATCGATGAAAATCCGAACCGCGACCTGGTCCTCGAAGGCATGGAGGCTTCGGAGGACGAACAGCGTGATGCCGCCGATGAACTTTTCGGGGAGGATCCATCGTTGCCTGTCTCCGATGATCTCGACGAAATGGAAGACGATGTGGCGCCGGAGATCGCGGCGATCCACTTCGAACGCATTCCCGACGGCCGCTGAAAAACCAAACCACCACAATCATGTCCTCTTCAAACGACGAAGACCGCAAACGCGGCGTTCCACTCCCGAAAGAACCCGACGGAGATGGCTTTCCTGCCGAGAAGGATGTCTCAACGCCGCCGAAGGATTCGGATCAGGGCGAGCATCCCGACAAGAAGCGGTGACCTGCGTGCCTCAGCGCACCAGATCATCCGCCGTGTGAAAACTGCGGTCCGGTCCTGCGGAGCGGATCTCGGTCTGCTTTGCGGAAAGCTGGTGGAAGAAATAGGGAGTGCCCCAGCGGTCGATGAGGCGGGCCGCGTTGTCGAGGTAGGGGCCGTGATCGTCAAGGTAGGCCACACGTCGGGAGTTCTTTCCGAGCAATGCGGCGGTGATCTCGACATTCTCGCCGACGGGGTTGCCGAGATGATGACGTCCGTATTCGGTCAGGATCAATTCGATGGTGGAGAGATCGTCTTCCGCCGTGGCCTCCGCCGAACGGAGGGCGGTGGACGCTTCCGAGGCGATGGGAAGCGAAATGATGGTCGGCTGCGCTGCCGGGGACGGGATGGAGGGGTGAAGCACCTGCGGCGGCTCTTCCGATCGACGTGATGATCCGGAGTCTCCGGGTCCCCGCAGTGAAAGGAAGATGAGCGTCGCGCCGATGACGAAAATGAATGCGCCGATGAATCGTGGCATGGCTCTCTTCAAAGGAACGCGAGATTGGCGGAGGACGTCGTCGGATCGTCGAAGCGCGGGAGATTCGGGAAGATCGCTTCAAGATCGCTGGAAGAGGCGCCGAACCAACGGGCGAGCACCGATGAATATTGGTCGACGGACGTGCTTGGGATCCAACGACCGCGGTTGGCGGTGCCCGCGTCGATCGATCCCGAGGCGTTGCCGATCTTCAATGACGGGAAATGTCCGAAGACATCGCCGCCCTGGACGGCTCCACCGAGAACGATGGCATGGCTGCCCCATGCATGATCGGAGCCGGCTTTCTCGGGATCGGTGTTGTTAGGGGTGAACGTGCGGTTGAAATCGGATGCGGTGAAGGTGACCACGTTGTCCCAGACACCCAGCGCCTGCAGGGTGGCGGTGAACGCCGCGAGGGAGCTGTTGAGCTCGGTGATGAGATCGTTGTGTGATGCGAGCAACGTCTGGTGGGTGTCGAAACCTCCGATCTGGCAGAAAAAGATCTGCCGGTTGTTGCCGAGGATGCTGCGGCCGGCGATGAGTTTCGAGATCATCTTCAGCTGGCCGCCGAGGCTGGTGGTGGCGTTGGCGAAGAGCGTGTCGAAATCGACGCCCGTCGCCGCAGCCGCCGTGATGGCCGCGCCGACGCTGCTTTCCGCGGCGCGGGCCCGAACGACGATCCGTTTGTATTCCTCTTCGTGGAGGTTCGCGTGGGTGAGGCGCATGATGTCCTCGAACGCCTTGAAACGGATGCCGGCGGTGGTGTTTTTGTAAGAACCGTTCGCATTGACCGCGTCCGAGTATTCATCTCCGAAACCGGAGAAGGGCACGGTGCCTTCATCGCTGATCGCATACTGAGTGACCTGGCCCGATGTGCCGACCTGGAATGAGTTCACTCCGGCGAGGGAAATGGACATCGAGACTTTGGACGCCGCCGTGTTATACGACGAATGCAGTAGGTCCGCCGCCCGTCCGCCCCATCCGGAGGAGAACGCCTGATCCGGAACGGACGACTGCCATTGCGTCTGCTGATCCGAGTGGGAGAAGAGCTGGGGAGGCAAGGGGATGTTTCCGCTGTCGTATTCGGCGCGGGAGGAAACGGGATAGGCGAGGGTGCCGACGTTCGAAAGGACCGCGAGTTTCTTCTGGTTGAAGAGCGACGCGAGATCGGTGGCGGCGGGATGGAGTCCGAGTGGTGCGACGGTTCCCGAGTGGTGGCGGTTGAATGCCTTGGTTCCGGCGGGCAGGGTCAGCGCATTGAGTCCGGTGGATGGAAGCGCGAGCACGCCGCGGCCGTTGACGTAGTCCGCGCGGAGGGATCCGGCGGATGCGTTTCCCTGCGGAACGACGAGGTTGTTCGAATCGTGGCCGCCGTTGAGGAAAAGGCAGACGAGGGCCTTGTAGTCCGGTGTCGGCGTCGTCTGCGCGGCTGCGGCTCCGATGAGCCGCATTTGGGCGAGGGCGTTGACCAGACCGGTCACACCGAGGGATGCGCAGGCGGACTGCCGCAGGAAGTCACGCCGCCGGATGCGGTCCTCTTTCTGATGCTTTTTCATGGAGGCGATGCGGTTATTTCTGGGTGACCCCTTGGGGCGATGCGGCGACGAGCCAAAGGGCGGTGCGGATGCGGCTCGTGGCGGTGGTCGTCTGGACCGTGGGGTCCGGATTGCTGTTGTTGCCGGAGTTGGTGGAGATGATCGCGTCGAGGATCAGGCTGCGGGGAGTGCCGGGCGTGGAACCGAAGCGGGACTTCAATTCGCCGGCGGTGATCAGCAGGTCGATGCGGTCGAGGACCGCTTCGGATGCGGTTGCGATGGCCGTCGGATTGTTGAACGTCGCGGTGTCGGCGGCACTGAAGAGTCCGTCGTTGTTGGTATCGAGATGGGAAAGGTAGAGCGCGTGGAGCGGCGAAGGGTCGATGTTGATGCGCTGTGGATTTCCGGTGAGCGTGGGGAGGCCGGTGTTGGGGGTGAAGCCGGCGGTGGTGTAGATGCCGTTGTAGATGAAGTTGGTGGCGCTGACCGAAGTGGATTCGGTGATGATCTGCAGTTCCGGCGAAACAAGGCCGTTGGCGGAAACGATGCCGGTGGGTGAGTGGTCGGGCAGGAACCAGTTGAACACGCTGGGTGCGGAATGCGGGGATTGGCCCAGGGCCGGAGTGCGGTTCAATCGGTAACGGGTGGTGCCGGCGGGAAACTTCGCCAGTTCGACGGCCGGATAGCCCCATGTGGCGAGATCCGACAGCGGAAGCGTCGAAGCCGCACCGAAGGCGCGCATGAAAGCGACCGCACGGAGAAGAGGCTCGCGGACTTTTCCGGAACTCGCGAGCGTGGTGGCGGAGTGGGGCGAGCGGGCTTCGGGATCGAGGAGGATCGCCTTGATGACCGTCGGGAAGTCACCATTGGAAGAGCTGAATGTCTGCGAGACGCGGTAGAGGTATCCGGGAGATGGGTTGGCGGTGACGAGGCGCTGGATGAGTCTGCGTGAAATGAACGGTGCGGTGTTGGGATGATCGCGCAGCAGATCGAGGACGGCGTTGAGATCATCGCCCGCGGTGCTTCCGGCGGGGAGGTTCAGGCCGAGAACGGTCTTCGCGGCGGTATCGTGACGGGCGGCGAAAGCCTTCATCGGGTTCGTCCATTGCGCCTCGCGATGTTTGGTTCCGTTGCCGAGACTGAAGTCGTTGTTGTCGATGGTGGCGTAGGGAGGTGCCGATGCGCTGCGCTTGGAGAACGACCAGCCGGTGAACACGCGGGCGAGTTCCGCGATGTCGGTCTGCGTGTAGGTCGGGACCGGCGAGGCGTTCGCATCCAGTTTCAGCGAGCCGTCCGGATGAAGCTGGACGAGACCGATCGAGAACAGCTGCATGATCTCCCGCGCGTAGTTTTCATCCGGCGAGATCAGGGGATTTCCGGAGGTGTCGAAAGTCGTCTTCTCGTTGCGCAGATGGGAAAGGTAGGTGCCCATCACCGGGCTCAGCGAAACGGAGCGCAGCAGGGCACGGTAGCGGCCGGTCGAGGCGTTCGCGAGGATGTCGTGATAGTTCGCGGCTCCTTCGGAGTAGCGGTTCACGACGCCGTCTTCATCGGAGATGACGAAGATTTCACTGAGTGCGAACGCGAAGCGTTGTTTGAGCTGCGCGTTGGCGCGGTTCGCGAAAAGCCACCAGCCGCGCCGGCGGTTCTGGCTGTTGAGATTGTAGTCGGGTCCCCGTGCGTCGCGCTCCTCCGCGTTGGCGGCGACGTGGTAGGCGAGAAGGGATGGATTTTCGATGGCGAGTTGCTCGTCGATCCACGCGGAGTAGGCCGCGATGCGGTCGCCGTTGTGGGAGGCCACGCGTGCCTTCAGCGATTCGATTTCCGAGTAGGTCGGGCCGAAGGTGGCCTGCGTGTGGAAGCGGGCGATGTCGCGTTCGAGTTCCGCGTCTGCCAATGTTTCGATCGCTGGTGCCGGAGGTGGTGGCGTGAAATCGATGGAGCCGGTGACCGGGTGGAAGGTGCCTTCGATTTCACCGGTGACGTGGGCCAGGGTGTAGACTCCGAGTTTCACCTGGGCGGTGAGCAGGGCGTCGAGAACGGCCTGATCCGAGGTGTAGTTCTGGCTGGCACGGATCAACCAGGTCTGGCCGCCGTAGTTGGGGGGCGGGATGGATTGGAGGATCGAGGACGATGAGTTGAGGATCTGCGTCGAGTTGACCGCCGAGTTCAGGTTCGAGAACGAGACCGAGGCGATCGCGAAGTCGTTGTCGCCCGAGAGCTTGATGACGGAAAGTCCGCTGCCGGAGGAGACGATGCCGTTGAGCGGACGGAGATGGGCGAGGAAAAGCCGTTGGTTGTCCGGTGTGTTCTTCGCATCGCGGATGAAGAAGCTGGCGGTTGCAGTGGAACCACCGGCGGAGAGCGTGAGTTGCCGCGGAACTTCCGGAACGGCATTGGCGACCGGCTGGATGGAAAGCGTGGCGCTTGCCTGGTTGGCGGGGATGACAACCGACTTCGGAAGCGGCTGATGATGGGACGAGGTCGCGGATGATTTCGTCGGGGATGTCGCCCCGGATGTCCTGAGGAAAACCGTCAGCGGATAGGCCGATGCGGTGCGCCGCAACGTGAGTGTCGCGGCTTCGTTTTCCTTTTCGAAAGCATCGGGCTTGGTTGTCTCCAGCGTGAGATCGTTTTTCCACGCGTTGATGATCGCGGTGGCGGTCGTGAGATCATTGCCGCCGGATGATGGGAACGAACTGCCGGCGGATGTGGAGAAACCGTTGAGCTGTTTTTCCGACCAATCGTCCACGCCGTCATTGTCGGCATCGTGATCGGTCACGCTCACCTTGAAGAACCCGCTGGTTCCCGAAACAGGGAGCGGGAGCGTGTGGGTTTCACCGGTGGCGGCAACGGGATCGCCGGAGGGTGTCCAGTCCGATCCCGGATTGTCC
>DATLIO010000254.1:0-2490 GCA_035539355.1 Luteolibacter sp. | reverse complement strand
TGGAAAAACCCGATGCCAAGTTCGGAAAGTCAGCGTCCGTGACGGGACAGCATTTCCTTTTCGTCCTTGGTGCCGAGCGACCGGTAGAGGACCCAGATCGGCTTTGTCCCCGCAGGATCGCCCGGTTCGTCGGAAAATTTCCGCAACCCGATCCGCAGGCCGCCTTCGGCGCGGTTGTCGATCCAGTTGTGGTATTCCCAGCTTTCGATGGTTTTCAGGTCTTTGATCTTCGTCCACGCGAACGCCATGCCGGCCGCCTGTTCAGCAAGCGATTTCTCCGAGTAGTCGCGCGAATTGAAGCCGTTCTCGGAAAGGTGCACCGGCCTTGGTTTTCCATGGAAAAGGAACCGCGGCTGCTTCATCCACGCATCCAGGACCTCGATGTTTTTCGGAGTGATCTTCCTGGTATCGAAACCCGGAGTCGCCTGGTCGTCGTCCCAGGTTTTCGGTTCGGTGAGATCCTGCGGATACGGGTGGAAGGCGACACCCCACGGGAAGCTCCCCTCCTTCTTGTCGTGATCCGCCAGCAGCTCGAGCATGCGTTTCGAGCCATACCATTCCGCCCGTCCCTTGTCCGCCCAGTGATGGGTCAGTGAAATGAGCGGCTTGGAATGCGGATCGTATTTCCGCGCGATGAGGCTCATCAGGCGCATCGACCGGTGGTAAAGATCCATGTATTCCACATCGGTTTTCGTGCCCGCATTCGTCCATTCCCAGCCGGCATCGACCTCGTTGTGCATGATCCAGTGGTGCACACGGCCGTGCGGGCCCTTCGCACGGCACCACCGATCCGCCATGAAATCCAGGATCGCGCCGTAGAAATCGGCGCCGTCCGTGGAGGCGAGGTTCGGCATGGCATAGTGGCCGTCTTTCACGGCATCGGGATGGCCGAGCAATTTCGCCGTTTCATCCCCGCCCTTCGCCGGATTCGCGATGAGCAGGATCGCGGAAACCACCGCGCCGCGCTTTTCGGCCTGACGGAACGTTTCGTCGAGCCGTTCGAAGTTCTTCAACCGTGCATGGTAGGTTTTCCCCTGACGGATGAACGGGGTGGTCCCCTCTTCCGGCTGCAGCGAAACCAGCTCGTTCACGACGACATTCACGGTGAACGCATCGATGCCCAGCTCATCGAGTTCTCCCGTGAAGGGTCCGGCAAACCATCCGCCTAGGCCCTTTTTCGTCCTGGGTTTCACTTTCGGAAGATCCGGGGCGCGGCAGGAAATTTCGTCCGCATAGTGGAATGGCGAGCGGAATTCCCCTTTGGCATCCTTCACCCGCCAGCGGGACAGGAGCAGATCCCGGTCACCGGAAAACCGCGGGACGGTGATTTAGAAAAAGCCCCTGTCGAGTTTGACGTCCAGCAGAGCCGGAGTGTTTTCCGCGAAGTCACCGATCGGATAAGACGAAAGGGTCCAGCCCGGGCCGGCGACCCCGATGAGCCGGATCTGTTTCTCACCGACATGGATGCGCCCGACTCCCGCAGGAAACGCGGCATTCACGATTCCGGGGAGACACAGCCAGAGAATTGCAAACAACCGGATCATCGCGACCTCATCGAACGCATTTCACCGGCCTGTTATTTCAAACCAAATTCCCGCTTCCCCACGGCAAAGTTCCCGATAGTTTTCCCGAACCATGTCCGCGACACTTTCCCTGAAACCGAAGATCGAACTCGGCGTCGTCCCCACCCACATCAAATTCGTCGGCGGCCTCGTCCCTGATGAGAAGGGCTCTTTCCCGCGCGACGAAAACGGCGTCGTGCTCACGGTCGCCGAAATGCGCCGCCTTTGCGAAGCGTCGCCGGTGAAAATTTCCTGCGTGCAGATCCCCTACTTCGCCGGTGCCCGTGCGACCGAAGTCGACGAGCTGATCAGCGGCCTGCGCGAACTCGATCTCGAGGTCCACCTGATCCTCATGGTCGGCGGTGCGAATCCGATGAACCCGGCCGACGAAGACGCGGTCGTCGCCCAGCTCGTCCCAGCGCTGAAAGCCGCCGCGGAACATGGTGTGGCCCACGTTTCCTCGACCTCGATCGAGGAATGGATGAGCACGAACGAAACCCGTCGTGAAGGCGCGGACTATCAAGCCGCCATCGAGCAGAACGTGAAGGTCCACCTCCGCGCTTACAAGGAAGCGGGTCTCGAAGGTTCCGAAGTGAAGAACTGGCACATCGAATTCCTGCGTCCGGGTGAATTCAAGACGTTCAGCAGCATCCAGCGCGGCTGGGATTTCGTCGCCGCGGCCAACAAGGCGCTCGGGAAGAAATTCTTCAAGCTGCTCGTCGACGCGGCCCACTGCGGTGATTCCGGCCTCAGCATTCCGGAAAACGAAAAGATCATCGCTGACCTTGCCGCCGCCGATGAGCTCGGAATCTTCCACTGCTCTTCCAAGACCACCCGCGGTTGCTTCTCCACCGATGATGGCTGGATCGGCGCGCTGCTCACTGCCGCCGCGAAGACCGGCAAGCTCGAGCACGTGTTCGTCGAATAC
>DATLIO010000253.1:0-14885 GCA_035539355.1 Luteolibacter sp. | reverse complement strand
TATCCCAAGTATGATGCGAAGGCGGCGATCATGGGCAACACGCTCTACGATGATTACGGTGATTTCAAAAACAACATGGGTGATCCGCGGATGTCCCATTACTACCGGTTGGTCGCGGTCGGTGAAAATTCGTATCCAAGCAACATCAGTCCGAATCGTCGTAATGTCCGCCGGCGGATCTACGACGATCCGCTTCATGGACCTCAGGCATATTATACCCGGGTGCTGCCGTCCGAGTGGCCCGACCGCGGGCATGATTCGAGTTATGCGGGGTTGGGAGGCCTAGGGACTTCCACGTCCACGGCCATCAATCTGGTCAACACTTATCCCATGCCTTCGACCAGCATGCCCGTTCCGGGCAGCGCGCCGCAGCGGATTTCGAATGAGGGACGTTTCTACAGCGTGACCGAACTGGGAAACATCTATGACCCCGTGATGTGGTCGATGGCTTACGACGATCTCAAGAACAAACCCGGTTCGGGGAAAACGGACACCGCGCTGCTGAACAAAACCGATTATCCGAAAATGCCCACCACCCGGAATGTTTTTCCGGACGTGACCAACAGCAGCGGTTCGGACAACAGGTATGGTGGTGGCAACACCCTGCGCATCGGCCGATACGAACACAAACGGTTCGATGTTCCCGGGCAGCGTGCGTCGGACCTCGCGGAGCTGTTCCATACGGGGAAATCCACTTCCACCAAGCAGGACGAGCGGGAGGGCGATGTGATCGACATCAACGGCAACATCAACATCAACACGGCGTCCACGGATACGCTCCGTGCCATGATCGCTGGAATGCTCTCGCAGGATCCGATCCTTTCCAAGGTCACCAACTGGAAACATGATCCGGTCAAACTCACTCCGCAGACGAAATCCCACGAGATGGGGACGCCAACGCGGACGGTGTTGGCCGACAAGATCACCGAAGCGATCGAGTTGCGACGGCCGTTCGCGACGCTCAGCGAACTTTCAGCGATCAAGAATGCCGATGAGGATCCGGTGTTCGGAAATCTGGACCTTTACGATGATGGGAAGGAAGTGATGTGGACCGATGCGGCGGCGGAGGAGCTGTTCGCCCGGGTCCACGATGCCGGCACGTTGAGATCCCGGAATTTCCGGGTGTGGGTGGTCGGCCAATCGCTGGGGGGTAGCGAACAATCTCCGGAGGTGCTTGCCGAGACGCGCAGGGTTTACACCGTTTTCGCGGATCCCGGCGAAAGGGACAACGATGGCTCCATCCGTCCGGAGAACAACCGATCCCGTGTGACTTATGAAAGCGATTTTTAAGAAGTGTCTTCTCGGTCTGCTCGCGTTCACCGCCGTGGCGCAGATGCATGCGCAGGACGAAGATCCCGTGAAAAAATGCGGCTTCGTGCGTTTCGTGCACGCGGTGGCTCCCGGCACGGGGCCTCTGTTCTGCGAGGTGGATGGATCGAACATCCGGCCGGATGGCTATGAGTTCGGGGATGTCACCGGCGGCGTCGCCTACAAGCCCGGTGCCCACGAAGTGAAGATCCGGCGCGAAGGGGTGAAGGAAGGGACGACACGGATCAATGTCGCGCTCAACGAAACCACGATCCTCATCCCGTTCGCTGAAAGGGTTCCCGCCACCGATGAAGAGCCGGCTCATTGGGAAATCCGGATCCTCCGCCTGAAACAGCTCGAGCCGTTGTCCGAGCGGGGTGCGACCTTCGTTTCCGTATCACAACAGCCTGAAATCAAAGTGGAGATGCGCGACATGAAGGGGAAATGGGACGCGGCTTACGTGAAGCGGCTTTCGATCGCCCAGCTTCCGATCGCTTTTCCCCGCGGGTATGTGCCACTCCGGATTGGGGAGCAGCCGCTGGAGTCGATCCCGATTTCCGACAACGGGAACTATGTCGTCCTGCTCTATGATGATCCCGAGGGGAAAACCAAGGCGTTGAATTTCCGCGACTACAAGTATCTCAGCGCGGACTGAGGCATTTGCTTGGAAGCGCCGGGACTTCTGCTAGAAACCGGCGATGCGACGGCTCCGCAACGATCTGCCCTACAAGTTCCGTCCGCCGCGGATGAAGGGATGGTTCAGGCCGTTCGCGTTGCTGGCGAACCGCCGGTTTTTGTTGGAGAGGACCTACCGCATCAGCCGCCTGGAAACATCGGGTTTCGAGAAGGTGGGGGAAATGGCCGCCGCTGGGAACGCGGTGGTTCTCGCTCCCAATCATTCGGATCATTCCGACCCCCACCTGATCCTGGAATGCGGCGCGCGGCATGGGTTCGCGCCGTTTTTCATGGGCGCCCGGGAAATTTTCGAAGTGTCACCGGTCGTTTCCTGGGCCTTGCAATCGATGGGCGTGTTTTCGGTCGACCGCGACGGACCGGATATTTCGGCGATCAAGATGGCGCTTGGGATTCTGGAAAAAGGCGGGTCGCCGCTGGTGATCTATCCCGAGGGCGAGATATACCATCATCACGCCCGGCTCGATCCGTTGCATGACGGTGTGGCGTCGATCATCCTGAAATCGGCGGGAAATCTGCCCGAGGGAAAGGAAGCCCATCTCTTTCCCGTGGCGGTCCGGTTTTTCCATGATCCGACGGTGGAGGGAACATTCCGTGACCGACTTTCGAAACTGGAGGACCGGATCGGCTGGACGCCGAAACCCTCCATGTCGGTCGACGAAAGGATCGTGCGTCTCGGAAGCGGGATCCTCGCCTTGAAGGAGACGGAATACTTGGGCCGTGCGAACGGCGGGGAGCTGCAGAACCGGTTGACGGAACTTTGTGAAACGTTGCTTGGAATCGTGGAGGCGCGGCATGGACGGGATGCCCGGGTGACCACTCCTCCCGAACGGGTGAGGGCGCTGCGGTACCGGATCCGCAAACGGTTGTTGGATGGGGCGTCGCCTCCTTCGGAAATCGACAGGCAGCTTCTGCTCGATGATCTCGACCGGGTTTTCACGGCCCTGCAGGCCCACAGTTATATCGGGGATTATCTTCTCGCTGATCCCACGTTGGACCGGCGGGCGGAAACCATCCTGAAATTGGAGGAGGATCTGCTCGGATTTCCAACCTATCCCGCTCCCCGCATCGCCCGTGTCACGGCCGGATCGCCGATTCCGGTGAAACAGATGTTGGTGGACGGAAGATTGCCCGCGAAGGGAGGAGCGGGTGAACTGACCGCCATTCTGGAGAAGGAACTTTCATCGATGCTTGCGGACGGAGTGAGGATTGTTGCCTGAGAGCGAAACGTCCGGGATTTTTTTTGAATCTGACGCGATTGTTCCCAATCGTTCTTCGACTTTGGCCCGCCTCATGCTAGCCTCTGTTTGAAGTCGTGGAGTTATTCTTTCTGAACCACTTGTCCACCACGGCGGGTATGGAACCATGAAGAGGATGCGCGTTCTGAAATTGGGCTGGGAATTTCCTCCATTGATCAACGGCGGTCTGGGGGTGGCGTGTCTGGGATTGTCCAAGGCGCTTTCCAAACATGTCGACCTCACGGTGGTGGTTCCGCGCTCCGCGCCGGATGCCGGCTTCGAGGATTTCCAGCTCCGCGGACTGAACGAGCTTTCGATCGATCAGCTCAAGACCGTGGAGGGGAAATACCAATACGAGAGTTTCGCGCAGGTCCGCAACGTGCCGATCTTCCTCGATCCTTACGACACCAGTGGAACGTCGCTGGACATCCTGGAGCGGACCGAGGAAGGAGAGGTGAAATTTTCCGAGACCACCCGGCTGCAGCTCGATTCGTTCAAGATCGGCGAACTGTACGGACCGGATCTCGGCAACAAGGTGGTCGAGTTTTCGAAGATCGCCGCCAAGCTCGCGCTGCTTGAGGACTTCGATGTGATCCACGCCCACGACTGGATGACTTTTCTCGCCGGAGTCGAGGTGAAGAAGGCGACCGGCAAACCCTTGGTCGTCCACCTCCACGCATCGCAATACGATCGCGCCGGCGCCGATGCGCGGGGTTGGATCTACGACATCGAGAAATATGGCATGGAGGAGGCGGATCGGGTGATTCCCGTGAGCCAGTACACGGGTGACATCGTGATCGGACACTATGGGATCGATGCGAAAAAGGTCAGACCTGTTCACAACGGAGCCGATCCGGTGGACGTGTTCGTCACCAAGAAGAAATTCCCCGAGAAGCTGGTTCTTTTCCTCGGCCGGCTCACCGCCCAGAAGGGGCCGGAATTTTTCCTCGAGATCGCCAGCAAGGTGCTCGAGAAAAACCGCGACGTGCGTTTCGTGGTGGCTGGCACCGGTGAGAAACTGCGTCCGTTGATCGAGACCGGGGCGTTCCGCGGTCTTGGCGGTCATTTCCATTTCACCGGCTTCCTCAACAAGGAGAAGGTGAACGATCTGCTTTCGATGACGGACGTCTACTGCATGCCATCGGTTTCGGAGCCCTTCGGACTTTCGGCTTTGGAAGCCGCGCAGTTCGGGATTCCGGCGGTGATTTCCAAGCAATCCGGTGTCGCCGAAGTGCTCAAGGGCGCGTTGGTCGCGGATTTCTGGGATGTCGAACTGATGGCGAAACACATCAACGATCTGCTCACCGACGACGAGATGCGCGACAAGGTCGTCGAGCAGGCGAAGCAGGACATCGCCGCTTCGACCTGGGATGCCGCAGCCGCCAAAGTCATGGAGATCTACCGCGAATTGGTTCCGTAAACCGATGACGTCCGTTTCCTTATTTCCACCCTCCGGACGCCGCGCGCCCGGTTCTCTCTGAAACCCCATGCCTGACGTCTGCCTTTACTTCCAGGTCCATCAGCCGAACCGGCTGGTGCCTTATGATTTCTTCCGGATCGGAGAGCACGCCTACTATGAGGATGATGGCCTGAACGCCTCCATCCTCAGCAAGGTCGCCGAGAAATGCTATCTGCCGGCGAACCGTCTCTTCAAAAAGCTCATCGAGGAAAGCGAGGGCCGCTTCCGCATGGCGATGTCCATCAGCGGCACCGTGATCGAACAGATGCAGACCCACCGGCCCGACGTGCTCGAATCATTCCAGGAGCTGGTTTCGACCGGCGGTGTGGAGATCCTCGCCGAAACCTATTACCACTCGTTGTCGTTCGTGCATTCGACGAAGGAATTCGAGCGTCAGGTGGAGATGCACCTCGATAAGATCGAGGAGGTGTTCTCCGTACGGCCGCGGGTTTTCCGGAACACGGAATTGATCTATAACAATGCGATCGCCGCGCAGGTGGAAACCATGGGCTTCGACGGAGTGATCGCCGAAGGCGTGGAGTGGACGCTCAACGGCCATTCGCCGAACTTCCTCTACCGTGCGCCGGCCACCGCGCGCATCAAGACACTGTTGCGGAACAACGGACTGTCCGACGATCTCGGCTTCCGCTTCTCCGATCAAAGCTGGAGCGAGTGGCCGGTCACTCCCGAGAAGTTCGCGAAGTGGGTGATGGATTCGCCGGGCGATGTCGTGAACCTGTTCCTTGATTACGAATCGATCGGCGAGCATCAGTGGGCGGAAACCGGTGTCTTCGATTTCTGGGAGAAACTTCCGGAAGCCATGGAAGAAGCGGGGTCGCAATTCGTCACACCGACCGAAGCGGTCGAGGTCTACCGGGCGTCGCGTGAGTATGACTGCCATTTCATCACCTCATGGGCGGATGCGGAGCGGGATCTTTCCGCATGGATGGGAAATGTCCTGCAGCAGGAAGCGATCGCGAAAGTGCATCGGCTGGAGCAGGCGATCCTTTCGGTGAAGGATCCGGACCTCACCCACACGTGGGCGAAGATGCAGACGTCGGATCACTTTTACTGGATGTCCACGAAGAGTGGTTCGGACGGAAACATCCATTCGTATTTCAGTCCGTATCCGAGCCCTTACGATGCCTACATCTATTTCATGAACGTGCTGGCGGATCTGCAGATCCGTCTGAAGCGGGCGCAGGAGAAGATGGCGGGCAAGTAGCGGGTCAATCTTTCCAGACGGCCTTGACCGGATGCGCGTAGTCCTGCCAGAGGGCTTCGAGCTTCGCCGCATCGGGTTCGCCGTCGAAGGTGATGAAGCGGTATTTCATCCGGTAGGTTTCGCCGGGCTGGATGGACATCGCTTCGTTCGTCTGCGGAGCGAAGCTGATGAAGGGTTCGCTGGGATGAGTGCGGATCGGTTGCGGCGCACGGAAGTTGTCCGGATGGGAAAGGATGGCGATGCCCGCGGTTCCTCCTTCGACAGCTCCATTCATCGCGATCCATCGAGCGGGTTGGCTGTTCGCTTTGTTGCGGTCCGTGATCTTTTCCGAAGTGATGAATGAAGCCTTGTCCTTGCCGTTCCATTCCTCACGTCCACGGATGCCGATGCTGCCGTAGTGATAGACGGGAAGCAGCAGCGGCTTGTCCGTCGCGCAGACTTGGGCGGATTCGAGATCGATGATGTTGAAATCCTTTCCGGCGGCGTAGGTTCGGACCGTCCACGTTTCGTTGAGGACATCGATGGGGGAGCCGCTGGTCAGATCGGTCTGCTTGAGTTTGGAAACGAGACCGGCTTCGACAGGGCCGCTCCATGTTTTCTCAAGTGAGACGAAGTCCACTTTGCCTTTGCCTTGGCCCATGTTCCAGAAATCCGGTTCGCGGCCATCGAATGAGGTTTTCGTCCAGGCGGTCCAGACGCCGTGATGGTGAAGGTGGTTGAGCGCGTAATCGTCGGTGACGGTTTTTCCGGATGGTGTGAAAAGCGGATGGAGGTAACCACCGCGGAGAAATTTCGGATCGAGGTTCTCGCGCGGAGATTTGCGTGCGGTGGTTTGATAGGTGACGACCGGTTTGTTCCTGACGTTGAGAAGGATCTGATCGTTCTCTTTTACAGCGGATGATTTGTTTGCGATCTGCCCATAATAATCGCCTTCCCGCAGGGTCAGTTTTTGCCCGGCTGACAGCGAGGGTACGATGAACGTCACGGTATCGTCGGATGCCTTTTGATAGTATCCGGAGATTTTTTTGTCATCCGATTCGAGGATGCCACGTTCCGAGAGTCCCGGAGCTACGACTGTCATAATGCTCTCCGTCCGTGGGTGTGGACCGGCGTCGATCTCGATGTGAGCCGATTTGGCTGAGGAGATCCCAAAAGCGGAGAGAATGGTCAGGTGACGGAAAATTCGGGTTTTCACGATTCCCCACTGCATCAGAGATCCTATGACGGTCAATGAAAAGGGACGGAAACGGGCGGTCAACTGGCCTGAATTTTGCTGTTTTATGGAGTCCCGGTTGGCGCTAATGATCAATCGGTTCACCAAGTAACTATATGACGCTGGAAGATCGGGACGAAACGTTGGACACGCACTTCAAGGCGCTGAAGATCAACCTTGATCCGCGATGGTATGGCACGTTCGCGGAGATCGGTGCGGGGCAGGAGGTCGTGCGTTGGTTTTTCCGGGTCGGAGCGGCGGCCGGGACGGTGGCGAAGAGCATTTCGGCGTATGACATGATGGTCAGCGACGCGATCTATGGCTCGGGTGAGCGCTATGTTTCCAAAACGCGGGCGCAGGCGATGCTCGATCTGGAGTTCGGTCTGAACCTCGAACGTCTCGGCGAGAAACGGGGGGATACGACGGCGTTCTTCGCCTTCGCGGACACGGTGGTCGCACGGAGTTTCAAAGGTGAGAACGAGTGCCACGGCTGGATGGGCGTGAAATTCCAATCCCGGCCGAATGACGAGCCGAGCCAGATTCTCATCCACGTGCGGATGCTGGATGCGGAGGCATCGCTGCAGCAGGAAGCGCTCGGTGTGGTCGGTGTGAATCTTCTGTATGGGGCGTTTTTCCTGCACCACGAGCCGGAGCGGCTGGTGGAAAGCCTGCTCGACAAACTGACGACGGGGCGGATCGAGATCGACGTGATCGAGTTCCGGGGCATCGAGTTCCGTGCGGTGGACAACCGTTTGATCAGCCTGAAGCTGGTCCAGCTCGGATTGAGCGGAGCGGCGATGTTCGGGCCGGACGGGGAAGTACTACAACCCTCGGAGATGCTTTATAAAAAGGCGGTGCTCGTCGAGCGTGGCAGTTTCCGCCCGCCGACGAACGTGAATCTCGACATGCTCCGATGCGCGCTGGAGAAATTCACGGCCGATCCGGCGGTTGTCGGGAAGCAGGTCCTGCCGATCTACGAACTGACGATGCGGAATCTGATGGAAGGCCGCCAGGACATCGACCGGCGGGATTTCCTGGCGCGGGCGGATTTGCTGGCAGCGTGTGGAGTGACGGTGCTGATCTCGGATTATTTCGAATACTACCGGTTGGCGGCTTACATCGCCTGGCGGACGAAGGAACGCGTCGGGATCGTGATGGGAGTGCCGAGTCTGATCGAATTGTTCGAAGAAAAATACTACACCCTGCTTCCCGGCGGTATTCTGGAATCGTTCGGCCGCTTGTTCAAAAACGAGCTGAAGCTTTATGTGTATCCGCTGCTGAAGCAGGAAACCGCGGAGCTTGTCACCGTGGAAAATCTGCAGGTGGCTCCGGAGTTGAGGAAGCTTTACGGGTATCTCCAGGATCGGGGGAGCTTTGTCGCCCTGGATAATTTCAAGAAGGAGTATCTGAGCATTTTCTCCCGCGACGTTCTGAAGAAAATCGCGAACGGTGACGATGAATGGGAGGGGATGGTTCCCGACCAGGTGGCTGCGATGATCAAGAAGCGGGGATTCTTCAGCTACAAGCCGTGAGCTTGAAGCCGCGCCGCGGGCTGTGGCAGTCTCGCCTCATGGAATGGCGGACGGTCTTCGGATGTTGGATGGTTTTCGGTTCGGTCGCGATGGCTGACGAACCGAAGGTTTCGTTCGTTCGGGAGGAGCCGAAATTCCACATCGAATCGAAAGCGGTGGACGAGGCGAGTGGTCTGGCGATTTCCGGACGCGATCCCGCTTTCATGTGGATCGTCAATGACAGCGGTGCGGACGCGGTGGTCCATCTGGCGGGGACCGATGGCGCGGATCGGGGACGGATCACCGTCGAGGGGGCGACGAACGTCGATTGGGAGGACATGGCTTCGTTCAAACTGGAGGGGAAACCCTATCTGTTGATCTCCGACGCGGGTGACAACGAATCGAAGCGGGGGGATTGTGTTTTGTATGTCATCGAGGAGCCGGTGCTGCCGAAGGAAGGTCAGACGCTGATCGCATCGGTGAAACCGTCATGGACGATTCCGTTTTCCTATGAAGACGGTCCGCGCGATTGCGAATCGGTGGCGGTGGATGCGCGGGTGGGGAAAGTGATCCTGATCAGCAAACGGACGAAGCCGCCGGTGGTGTATGAACTTCCGCTCAAGCCGAAGGAAGCGAAAGCGACCGCAAAGCGGCTTGGTGAAACTTCGGTCGCTCCGCCGAAAGGCGTGCCGTTGCTGCCTTACATCGCGCAACCGACCGGCATGGATATTTCCCCCGATGGTTCGATGGGCGCGATCGTGAGTTACTTCGGGGTGTTTGTGTTTCCGAGGACCGGCAAGGAAAGCTGGGGCGAGGCGTTTGCGAAACCGCCGGTGATCCTCGCGCCGCACGGCATGGCGCAGGCGGAGTCGGTGGCGTTTTCAAAAGATGGCTCGGTGCTGACGGTCTTGTCGGAACGCGGTGACAAGCGGATCGTCACTTACCGCCGCTGACGGGTTTCAGATTCACCCATGTCGCTCCCCACGATCCGGCGTCGGCCTCGGCGGGGTATTGGTAGGAAACCGCTTCTTCGATTTGTGGCAGGAGACGGTGGACCGTTTCGCGGAGCGCGCCGGTGCCTTTGCCATGGATGACGCGGACGCGGAAGATGCCGCGCTTTTGGCATTCGCGGAAATATTCGGGAAGCAGGTCCTTTACCTCCGATGGCTTGAAGGTATGGAGATCCAGCTCCGGCGTGATCGGGATTTCGACGGGGTCCTCGTCCATCAGTCGCTGTTACCTTCGATGATGCCGCGCTGTTCGACAATGATCGAGTCGTTCGGTTGAAGGGAGTAGTTCTTGTGCTCGGGTTTCCGGAAATCGAGGGCGATGGTTTTGCCATTGCGGATGAGCCTGATGTTGCGGCCGCCGAATTCGTTCCGGTCCCCGGCACCTTGGATCGCCTGGAGCAAGGTCATTCCCTGACGGAAAGAAATGGGGCCGGAACGTCTCACCTGCCCGCCGACGCTGACGACGGCCTCCTGGCCTTTCTGATCGGCCCCGCGGATGATGTCCACATCGATGGCGGGCTGCTGGTAGACACCTTCGGCTTTGTAGGCTTGTTCGGCGGCGGCTGCGATCTGTTCGGGCTCGAGTCCGGTGACGGGAAGGCGGGATTTCAGGAAAGGCAGACGCAATCCGCCGGCGCCGACGCGGTAGGGTCCGTTGATCTTTTCCTGTTCGACCGCAGGGATGCCCCGGACCGTGATCTGGACGGAGTCACCTTCCTTCACGCCGGCGTGGAGGGGAAGGATGGCGAGAAGCATCATGGAAATCGGTTTCGCTTTCATCGTGATGAGCACGATGGGGAATTAACTTTGTGGGGCAAAGTAAAAAATGACGGCTCAATCCGACAATGGAAATGGGGAAGGAGGATCTTAGTTTCCGAAGGTGATCTGGATGCCTTTGCGGCCCCATGCTTCCGAGATCTCGGATTCGAGTTTTTCGTAGGAACCTCCCGCCAGCAAGGGGGCGAGGGATGGTTCACCTTGGGCACCTCCGTGAATGCCTTTGAGGAACTGCGTGATCCGCATCGGCCGCCCGTCGTCCTGCATGTGGAAGAAGTAGTGGGTCAGGAGAAGCGCCGCGCCGTAGTTGGTGTTCGGGTTCGAGCCGGTGAAGGTGCGGTAGTCCATCAGGAAGAAGGTCCGCAGTTTGGGGAGACGGATGGCTTTCCCGAGATTGCGCCCGCCCTTGTTGTCGGAACCCAAGGCGGAAACGTAGGCCATCACGGCGTTGCCATGCGGATCCGGCTGGAAGTATCCCCAGTGGTAGGGAGTGGCGGCGAAATATTCCGCGAGGCCTTCGCTGAACCAGCCGCGGGCGCCCGGAGTGTAGTAACAGTGCGGCGTGAGCTGGTGGGCGAGTTCGTGGATGAGCACCGAATGGTTGCGGCCCTGGGTATCGAGTCGGAAATCATTTCCGACCCGGCGCAGACCGAGGCTGGACATCGGAACGAGCACTTGTCCGGCCGGATTGTAGCAACCGGCGGAACCGGGAGGTCCTCCGGCACGGTAGTAATTTTCGAGTGACTCGAAGAGGAGGATGGTGAGCTTGCCCTTGTCGAGATTCGCGGGGCTCATCGCGAGAGGCAGCGCCTTGGAGAACTGGTGGGTGGTTTCGAACATGGTGGCGAAGTCACGGAGGACGTCGCGGGTCAGGCTGGTGTCGCAGTGGAAACGGTAGTTCGTGCTTTCGTAGACGGAGACTCCGGCTTTCCGGTCTTCGGACACGATTTTCGATGAGGCATCGCCGGAGAACCGGACTCCGCGGGGCCAGACGTAACCGAAGTTCGCGGGCCTGACCGGAAGGCCGGGTTCGGCGGGGACTGCCGCCGGCATGACTTGCAGGCGCTGGCGGTCGTTCGGATGGATCTGTTCGAGAGGGGTCGCGAAGATCCTTCCGCTTTCCTGTTGGAAGATCGCCTTGTCGCCGTCGAGTTTCAGGAACTTCGCCTGGAACGTCCGGTTGAGGGTGGTGGTCCAGGTGGGCCATGTTTCCGCGGTGGCGAGAGACAGGGTCGCAGATAGAAAAAGCAGTGTCTTGAGCGCGATGGACATTCCCGCCCCATGAGAACATGAGGTGTATGGCCATTGCAACGGCGGATCCATTACGCGATGAGGTGGGGCGACAAAAAAGCCGGACGGTTTCCCGTCCGGCTTTCTGTGATTGGTTCAGCGAAGTGCTGGAACGGATGGCTTAGAAGCCGCCCATTCCGCCCATGCCGCCGCCGTGGTCGTGACCGTGGCCGCCACCTGCCGCTTCCTTCTCAGGAAGGTCGGTGATGAGGGCTTCGGTGGTGAGCAGGAGACCGGCGATGGAAGCCGCGTTCTGCAGAGCGGAACGGGTCACCTTGGTCGGATCGACAACACCGGAAGCGATGAGGTCTTCGTATTTGTCGGTGGCGACGTTGTAGCCGTGGCCTTCCTTGTTCGTCTTCACGTTGGAGACGATGAGGGCGCCTTCGCGGCCTGCGTTCGCAGCGAGCTGGCGGAGCGGAGCCTCGACGGCACGGGCGATGATGCCTGCGCCGGTGAGTTCGTCACCTTCGAGCGGAAGGTCGCCGACAGCGGCTTGCGCACGGATGAGCGCGGTGCCACCGCCAGGAACGATGCCTTCTTCGACGGCCGCACGGGTCGCGTGGAGGGCGTCTTCGACGCGGGCTTTCTTCTCTTTCATCTCGGTCTCGGTGGCTGCACCGACGTTGATGACGGCGACGCCGCCTGCGAGCTTGGCGAGGCGCTCCTGGAGCTTCTCGCGGTCGTAGTCGCTGGTGGTGTCTTCGATCTGCTTGCGGATCTGGTTCACGCGGCCGGTGATGCCGTCGGAAGTGCCGCCGCCTTCAACGATGACGGTGTTTTCCTTGCCGATGGTGATGCGCTTGGCTTCGCCGAGGTCGGCGAGCTCGACGGACTCCAGCTTGATGCCGAGGTCTTCGGTGATGACGCGGCCACCGGTGAGGATGGCGATGTCTTCGAGCATGGCCTTGCGGCGGTCGCCGAAACCAGGAGCCTTGACGGCGGCGATGTTGAGGATGCCGCGGAGCTTGTTGACGACGAGGGTCGCAAGAGCTTCGCCTTCGACATCTTCAGCGATGATGAGGAGCGGGCGGCCGGTCTTGGCGACTTTCTCAAGGAGAGGAAGCATGTCCTTGAGGGACGAGATCTTCTTCTCGTTGATGAGGATGAAGGCGTTCTCGAGGAAGGCTTCCATGGACTCAGGATTGGTCACGAAGTAAGGGCTGAGGTAGCCTTTGTCGAACTGCATGCCTTCGACGACGTCGAGGGTGGTTTCGATGCCTTTGGCTTCTTCAACGGTGATCGTTCCGTCCTTGCCGACCTTGTCCATCGCTTCGGCGATGATGTTGCCGATCTCGGTGTCCCAGTTGGCGGAAACGGTGGCGACCTGGGCGATTTCCTTCGTGTCGGAGACGGTCTTGGAGATCTTCTTCAGTTCGGCGACGATCGCTTCGGTGGCCTTGAGGATGCCGCGCTGAAGGGAGATCGGGTTGGCACCGGCGGTCACGTAGCGGAGGCCTTCCTTGTAGATGGCTTCGGCGAGGACGGTCGCGGTGGTGGTGCCGTCACCGGCGATGTCCGAGGTCTTGCTCGAAACTTCGCGGATGAGCTGGGCGCCCATGTTTTCGTAAGGGCACTCGAGTTCGATTTCCTTGGCGACCGAGACACCGTCCTTGGTGATGGTCGGGGAACCGAATTTCTTGTCGAGGATGACGTTGCGACCGGCTGGTCCGAGGGTTGCCTTGACGGCGCGGGCGAGTTTCTCGACACCGCGGAGAAGGGCCTGGCGGGCTGCTTCGTCGAATTGGAGTTGTTTGGCCATGATGATTTAAATTGGAGATTGGGGATTGATGGTTGGATCAGGCAACGATGCCGAGGATGTCGGACTCGGAGATGATGAGGACTTCCTGTCCGTCGAGTTTGACTTCGGTGCCGCCGTATTTGGAGATGAGGACCTTGTCGCCGACTTTCACGGTGAACTCGATGAGCTTGCCGTCTTCGTCGCGGCCACCGGTGCCGAGGCTGAGGACTTCAGCTTCCTGGGGTTTTTCCTTGGCGGTATCCGGAAGGACGATGCCACCGGCGCTGATGGCGTCGGCTTCGATTCGTTTGACGAGGACGCGTTGTCCCAAGGGTTTGATGCTGGCCATAATGGTCTGTGTAGTACTTGGTTTGTTATTCTAGTGAGAAAGCCGCCCCTCTTTTGACGGAGGGGCGGAAAGTTTGTCCGGATCGGAAAAGGAATCAATCTACGACTTCGGCGTCGACGACCTTACCCTTTGCTTGTTTCGGTTCGCTGGAGGCCTGCTCGTCACCGGCCGGTTCGACGTCCGGTTGGGCGGCGCCGGCTCCCGCTTGTTGCGCGGCTTGGGCGAGTGCCTGGAGCGAGCTTTCGAGATCCGCGGTGGCGCTGTTGATGCGCTCGAGATCGTCGCTGGAGATCGCGTCCTTCACCGCCTGGAGCTTGCCTTCGAGCAGGCTCTTCAGTTCGGCAGGGGCTTGATCGCCAAGTTCTCCGAGTTGTTTCTCGACCTGGAAGACGAGGCTGTCGGCCTTGTTCTTGGCGTCGACTTTTTCAACGCGCTTGCGGTCTTCCTCGGCGTGGGCTTCGGCGTCCTGCTTGGCTTTTTCGATCTCTTCCTTGGAAAGACCGGAGGAGCCTTGGATGGAGATCTTCTGCTCCTTGCCGGATTGCTTGTCCTTGGCGGAAACGTGGAGGATGCCGTTCGCGTCGATGTCGAAGGTCACTTCGATCTGAGGCTCACCGCGGCGGGCCGGGGCGATGCCATCGAGCTTGAAGTTTCCGAGCTTCTTGTTGTCGGCGAACATCTTGCGCTCGCCTTGGCAGATCTGGATGTCCACGGCCGGCTGGTTGTCGGCGGCGGTGGAGAACACCTGCGACTTCTTGACCGGGATGGTCGTGTTGCGGTCGATCATGCCGGTGGCGACACCGCCCATGGTTTCGATCGAAAGCGTCAGCGGAGTGACGTCGAGAAGAAGCACGTCCTTCACATCGCCGCGGAGAACACCGCCTTGGATGGAAGCGCCGATCGCGACGACTTCGTCAGGGTTCACACCTTGGTGAGGCGTCTGGCCAGCGAGTTCGCGGGCGACTTCGACCACCTTAGGCATCCGGGTCATACCACCGACGAGCACCAGCTCATCAATGTCGGAAGCGGAAACACCGGCTTCCTTGAGGCAATCGCGGACAGGCTTCTTGG
>DATLIO010000252.1:0-7812 GCA_035539355.1 Luteolibacter sp. | reverse complement strand
CTCCAAATCCGGTTTCAAACGTTCCGCCGCCGCCCCCGGTTCCTCCCCCCGCAACATGCTCTCCGCATGCTGCCGCGTAAGCCCCCGTTTCCCCGTCATTGTTTGAAATTTGGCAGTTCCTGCCACTCCGTCAATGGATTTGGAACCCTTGCTCCGGATACCTGAAATTCTTTTCCGAAACCCGCTCTTGTCCGACGCCGGTTCCCTCTCGTAAAATCGCCCAGCCCATTGCACGCGTGCCCAATTCCGTCCCTTCCATCCACATCATCGGTATCCTTCCGGCCCGTTGGGGTTCAACCCGCTTCCCCGGGAAGCCCCTCCATCTCATCGCCGGAAAGCCCTTGATCCAGCACGTCTGGGAACGCTGCAAAGCCTGCGCGAATCTCTCGGAAATCATCGTCGCCACCGACGACCAGCGCATTTTCGACGCCGTCGCCGCCTTCGGAGGAAAAGCCGTGATGACCTCGCCGGATCATCCGACCGGCACCGACCGCATCGCCGAAGCCGCCCGCGCGATCCCCGCCGCGACCCATATCGTCAACATCCAGGGAGACGAACCTCTCATTGATCCGGAACTGATCGATGAACTCGCCGCCGCCATGACGGCCGACCCGTCGCTCGACATGGCCACCGCCGCGAACCCGCTCGACCCCGCCGATCCGGCCGTCGCGGATCCCAACGTCGTCAAAGTCGTCAGCGCGCTTTCCGGAAAAGCCCTCTATTTCTCGCGCTCGCCGCTTCCGTTTTTCCGCAATGCCGTCGAGAACCTCCCGGTTTTCCGCCACAAGGGCATCTACGCCTATTCCCGTAATTTCCTTGAGAAGTTCGTCACCTGGCCGCCATCTCCCCTTGAGAAGGCTGAGTCCCTCGAACAACTCCGCGCTCTCGAAAACGGCGCTTCCATCAAAGTTCTCGTCACCAACGACACCTCTCCCGGCGTCGACACTCCCGAACAGGCCGACGAAATCGAACGCCTTCTTGCTTCTGCCCACTGATCACCGATCACCGATCACCCACACTTTATGAAATACATCTTCGTCACCGGCGGCGTCGTTTCCTCACTCGGCAAGGGTCTTGCCGCCGCATCCATCGGCACGTTGCTCGAGCACCGCGGCCTCAAGACGCTGATGCAGAAATTCGACCCGTATCTCAACGTCGACCCGGGCACGATGTCGCCCTACCAGCACGGCGAGGTCTACGTCCTCGATGACGGCGCCGAGACCGACCTCGACCTCGGCCACTACGAACGCTTCACCTCCGGCGTCCTTTCCCGGATGAACAACCTGACCTCCGGCCAGGTTTTCGATTCCGTCATCAAAAAGGAACGCCGCGGCGAGTATCTCGGGAAAACCGTCCAGTTCATCCCGCACGTCACCGACGAGATCAAACTCCGCCTCCACAAGGTCACGACCGACAATCCGGAAGTTGACGTCCTGATCACCGAGATCGGCGGCACCGTCGGTGACATGGAAGGCCTGCTTTTCATCGAAGCTCTCCGCCAGTTCGCCCTCGAAGTCGGCAAGGAGAACGTCTGCTTCATCCACGTCACCCTGCTTCCTTTCATCAAGGCCGCGGGCGAAATCAAAACCAAGCCGACCCAGCAATCGGTCGCGAAACTCCGCGAGCTCGGCATCCAGCCGGACATCATCATCTGCCGCACCGAAGCGGACCTCGATGAGGACAACCGCAAGAAGATCGCGATGTTCTGCAACGTGGAGAAAAAGAACGTCGTCGCTTTCCGTGACGTCGCCCACTCGATCTACGAGTGTCCGCTCGACCTCCGCCGCGACAAGATCGACCGCCTCGTCGTCGACAAGATCGGCCTCGGTGACACCCCGGCACCGGCGCTTGAGGACTGGGAGAAATTCGTCCAGCGCGTCATCCATCCGCTGCACAAGGTGACCATCGCCGTCGCCGGAAAATACATCGAGCTCCAGGACGCCTACAAATCGATCTACGAATCGCTCATCCACGCCGGCGCCCACCACGACACGAAAGTCCACATCGTCCGTGTCGAGGCGGAGGCCATCGAAGACCACGGCGCGAAAGCCGTCATCGGTGATGTCGATGGCATCCTCGTTCCCGGCGGTTTCGGCGACCGCGGCATCGAAGGCAAGATCCTCGCCGCGAAGTATGCCCGCGAGAACAAGATCCCGTATTTCGGCATCTGTCTCGGCATGCAGATCGCGACCATCGAGTTCGCCCGCAACGTCTGCGGCCTGAAGAAAGCCAACTCCACCGAGTTCGAAAAAGCCACCGAGCATCCGGTCATCTGCCTTCAGGAAGAACAGAAAGGCGTCGAGGACATGGGCGCCACCATGCGTCTCGGCTCCTGCGAATCGATCGTCTTCGCCGGCACCAAGGCCGCCGAGCTCTACGACAACGCGGACCGGATCCACGAACGCCACCGCCACCGTTACGAGTTCAACTCCGACTACCAGGAACAACTCACCGAAGCAGGCCTCGTCATTTCCTCCGTCTCCGCGGACGAAGGACTCGTTGAAATCGTCGAACTTCCGGATCATCCGTTCTATCTCGGCGCCCAGTTCCACCCGGAATTCCAATCCAAGCCGAACCACCCGCATCCATTGTTCGCGGGCTTCGTCGCGGCGGCGCTCGCGAAAGCCAACTCCTGAAAGATGAAGGGCGGTCGATGACCGCCCTTTTTCATCTCTTCATCCAGGACCCCTGTTCGTCCTGATACCAGATCTCGATGTCATGGTTCGGGTTCGAGCCTCCGCGTGATTTCCGGATGCGGATGTCGGATTTCACCCGGTCGATGTACCAGATTTCCCCGTCCTCTTTGCCTCCCCGCGCATCGGCGATGTGCTGCACCGTCGCCAGCGGGACCTTTGAGAACCGCTTGATGTGGATCTCATCCTGCTCGTGGTAAACGTTGATCGGATGCTTCAGCGGACCGCACGAAGCCAGCAAAAGGGAACACAGGAGAAAGCCGGGGAATTTCACAACCCCGTCGTAGACGCTCCCGTTAGGAAATCAACCCCGTCGGAAAATCATTCCGCCGGAATCGCATCCAGCAGATCCCGCCGTCCGAGTTTCTCGGCGGAATAGCGGGCGTTCTCACGCATCCGGGGCCGTTCGGAAGCCGGCAGATCACCTCCGTTCAGCAGCCTGATGGAGATATCGTAGCACTCCTGGTATTCCTTCACCCAGTAGGCGGCGACGGCCAGTTCATCCAGAAGACCGAATTTGTAGATCCATGGCTCGCCGAAAAGCAGTCCGTTCGGCATCAGCATCGACGCCCCTTTCTTCGCGAAAAGATAGGCCTCCTGGAATTTACCCGCCTGACGGCTGATTCTCGCCGCCGCGTGCAACGATTCCGCCCTCCGCGGACAAGAGTCATACGCATCCAGATGATGCTGCAGCAATTCCCCGCGCGAACGACCGAGCCGTTCCGCGATGTTGCCGGCCATGTAGAAGCTGATGAACACCTCCTCATCCCAGTATCCTTGGGTCGCCCGCTTGAGATAGGTCTCGACGGCCTTCTCAGCCATTTTCGCGTCGCGGTAGCTTTGCGCCAGATAGAACGTGTAACGGCTGTAGAGAAACGGGTCCGTCTCGGTCGGCAGGACCCTCTCCAGCAAAGCGGCGTCGTCCTGATACTTGTTCGGATTCTGGTTCCGCGCGCTGTCCTGGACCTGCTCGCTGAAAAAGCCATGCGCGGTCGACCGGGTCTTGTAGGGACCGTCCAGGAATTCATGCAACACGGCCCGGTAGCGGAACGGCAGCTTGTTGCTGAAAAGGATCGGCGTGTAGTGGATCGTACCACCCGTGTTGACTTTCACGTCGCAAAGGTCGGTCGTCAGACCCTCCTTGAACTTGGCGGCATCGAACCCCTCGTCGTAGATGAGGTAGTTGTCCGCATCCGGCATGAAGCCGTAATCGATTTCCGGATGCTCCCGCAGCTTCTCCATCGCGAAACTGCGGTTCCAGGCGAAATCCTGCCAACCCACGTCGATGACCTCGCCCGGAAGGTTGTGCTCCTTCATGTAGTCCCGGATGACATCCTGCGTGCCGTCGGTCGAACCGGTGTCGGTGATCAGGATGAAATCGATGAGAGGCAACAGCGTGTCCAAACAACGGCGCATCACGTGCGCCTCGTTCTTCACGATCATGCAAAGTCCGATGGTGGCCATGGTGGGAAGTCGTGGAAAATTAGGCGGTCGGGGCCTTGAATGACTCGAGGTAACGTGCCTGCGAACCGGCGGGCAGGCTTCCACGGAGTTCCAGCAGATAGATGCAGCGCAACGTCAGATCGAAACTCCGGTAGCAGTGATGGGCGATCAATGCGAGCTGCTTGAGCTGCTCATCGCTGAATCCGTCCGGCTTGGAGAAATCCTTCACATACACCAGATCCGCTTCGAGCAGTTGGTTCAGCGCTTTCCGCGGCTGGTTGTCGACGACGCACGGAGCGATCGGCCAATGTTTGACGGCGGCGAAGCAATGCGGGATGAAGCCCTGTTTTCTCAGCTCGGTATCGATTTCGCCGAAACCCGGCTGGCCCTTGTAAAGCGTGATGAACGAAATCTCGATCTGGATGGCGACCGCTTGCGACAGCTTCGAGCGGCCGTTCGCCAGCACGCTCAGTTCGCCGCCCTGGATGTCCATTTTCAGGAAATCGATTTTTTCGATCTCGTCGATGTCATCCAGCCGCTTCGTCTTCAAAGGCATGCGCTCCAGCACATGGGCGAGCGGCAAGAGTTCCTCGAAAAGCTGCAGCGTCGAGGTATCCGGCTCGAGCAGGCTGGTCATCCCGGAAGCCGCGCAGATGTGAAGCTGGTGTTCTCCGCCGTCACCGACCGCGTACGGCAGATAACGTTCCGCCGCGGTTTTCTTCTCGAGCAACGCCTGAAGCGCGCCCGGATGCGGTTCGAAACCCGTCACCGACGCGAGGCCCGCGTCCATCATCACCTTGTAGGGTGGGTCCCCATCAACCGGGTTGGCCCCGATGTCCACGATTTCCGCCAGACGGCCGGGGTTGAGGATTTCCTTCAGGTGTTGTTGCATCGGCTGGCAGTTGAAAATTTCCAATTCAGGACAAGGGAGGAGCGCAGGCTATGGCAACCGTCCTCTCGCAGGCAAGCTTCGATTGAAACGCGCCGGTCAGGCCCCTAACAGACGGCTCCGCAGCAATTCCGTGACCTGTTTGGGATTCGGCTTCGTCGTCGAAGCCTTCATCACCTGGCCGGTCAGGAAGTTGAGGAGTTTCTCGTTGCCGCCCTTCACCGCCTCGACTTCGGACGGGTTGCCGGCGATCACCTGATCGACCAAGCCTTCCAGTTCACCCGCTTCGGCAGGTTTGAATCCGAGCTCGTCGGCGATCGCCTTCGGCTCCTTGCCGGGCGCGCCGAAAAGAACCGCGAACACTTCCTTCGCCTGGCTCGCGGCGAGCGTGCCGTCCTCGACCAGCGCCAGCAGGCCCCGGAGTTTTTCCGGAGGCACCGGACATTCGGAAATCGCGAGCCCCTGCTCGTTCAACGTTCCTAACAGATTATTGATGATGAAGTTCGCCGCCTTCTTGCCGGGAATCGACGAACCGGCGGTCGCTTCGAAATACTCCGCCAGATACTTGTCGGAAGAAAGGACGGACGCGTCGTAACCTGTCACACCGAAATCCTTCTCGAAACGGGCGGAAATCTCATGCGGCAGTTCCGGCTTCAGTTTCCGCACTTTTTCCAGCAATGGCGCCGTCTCGATCGGCAGCAGGTCCGGGCAGGTGAAGTAGCGGTAATCATGCGCGTCCTCCTTCGTCCGCATGAGCTGCGTTTCGCCGCGGTCGTCGTCCCAACGGCGGGTCGATTGGATCTGAGGGATGTTCTTGTCCAGTTCCTCGGTCTGGCGCGCGATTTCGAAATGGATGGCCCGGCGGATCGCGGAAATCGAGTTGAGGTTCTTCAGTTCGATCTTCTGGCCGAGCGGATCGGATTCCTTCTTCCGCAGGGAAATGTTCACGTCGCAGCGGAGATTTCCTTTCTCCATGTCCGCGTCGGAAACCTCGCCTTGCTGGAGGATCATCTGCAATGAGCGCAGGTAGGCGAACGCCTCTTCCGCCGAATCGATGTCCGGCTCGGAAACGATCTCCATCAGCGGCGTGCCCGCGCGGTTGAAATCGATGAGCGAGGAGTTTCCAAGGTGCGTCGATTTCGCGACGTCTTCCTCGAGGTGGATGCGGTTCATCTTCACCACCTTGCCCGGCTTCGCGATGTTCTTGCGGTGATCGGTCGGGTAGCAGTGTTCGTAAAGCGGCACGCCGCCACCGATGCACAACGGCAGGTCCATCTGCGTCGTCTGGTAGTTCTTCGGCATGTCCGGATAGAAGTAGTTCTTCCGGTCCCATTTCGAAATTTCCGGCGATCCGCAATCCAGCATCAGGCCGGTGAGAAGCGTTTTCTCGATGGCCTCGCGGTTCAGCACCGGCAGCGCGCCCGGCAGGCCGAGGCAGACGGGGCACGTGTGCGTGTTGGGATCGTCACCGAAGGACGTGCGGCAGGCACAGAACATCTTGGTCGCGGTTTTCACCTGCGCGTGGACTTCGAGGCCGATGGTGACGATGTAGGACATTTGCGGGCGGGACTTTGAACACCGATCGTCGAACGTCCAACATCGAACGTCGAAATCGGAAAATTTGGAATCAACGGCGGTTCATCTGCTCGCGGACCGCTTCGCGCACTTTCGGATCGTTCAACGCCTTCTCCAGCAACGGGTGGCGGAGCAGCGTGCTGAATTTCCCGTCATCCGCCAGATGCTGGAGTTCCGGCTCCTCGACGATGATCGCCCGCGGATAGGGTTTCTTGGTTTCCGGATCGATGAGTTCGGGTGCTTTCGGCCCGGATTGCGAGGCGAACCATTTCGCCAGCGACAGGTGCTCGGGATCGGCCAGCGGATCGAGTTTCTTCAGCCAGTCCTGCGGGATGATCCCCGCGATCGTGGTTTTCATTTCGGCGAACCGCTCCACCCAATCGGTCTGGGTCTTCTTTTGGTCGGCGGATTTCTCCACCTCGGCGATCGATCCGAAATGATGGACCAGCGTCGCTCCCACCAACCACAGGAAAGAGGTCGACACCAAAGCGAATGCCAGCCGGATCACGATTCCAACCGGTGTCCGCGCCCCTGAATCCGCCGAGGCTTTGAACGGCCTCAGGAAAAATCCGACGATCATCCGGGAAACGAGGAACGTTCCGATGAACGCCACCACCGGCAGCGCGACCGAAGTCCATTCGGGCGGTTTCCCCATCAGCGAAACCATCCAGCCCGGCGTTTTCTGCCAAACCAGGAATCCCACCCACAGGCTTCCGCCGAGGATCAGCGCGCCGAACAACATCCGCACGATGCCCCGCAGGAAAACGAATCCCACGCAGAGCACGAAAATCACCAACGCCGCCGTTCCGAGGCTGATCTGCGACAAATCCATGTCAAAATGGGCGAATGCTCAATCCACCCGCACCGCCCGCTGGCGCAGCAGATGGTCCGTGATCACCAGGGTCGCCATCGCTTCGACGATCGGCACCGCACGCGGCAGCACACAGGCGTCGTGACGACCCTTGCCGGAAAGCTCGGTGTTCTCACCATCGCTGGTCACCGTTTCCTGCGAAGTCATGATCGTCGCCGTCGGCTTGAACGCGACGCGGAACACGATGTTCTCGCCGTTGGAAATCCCGCCCTGCACGCCGCCGGAACGATTCGTCACCGTGCGGATTTTCCCGTCGATGTTCCGGAACGCGTCGTTGTGTTCGCGGCCCGTGAGAAGGGTCCCGGAAAATCCCGAACCGATCTCGAAACCTTTCGTTGCCG
>DATLIO010000251.1:0-2738 GCA_035539355.1 Luteolibacter sp. | reverse complement strand
AACGAAGGGGGCTGACGAGGAACTGTGGCGTGAAAAACTCGGCGCGACTTTCAATCTGGTGCGCACGTTCGATGCCCACCAGGCGCGCTACGGTGAACGGCTGCGCCTGTTGAAATCGCTGCTTGAGATCGAGGAGCGCCACCGCGGCAAGCTGGAGGAAACCATCCATCTGGTGGAGGACGAATGGGTGCGCCGCCGTGAGGAGGCGGCCGAGGTCCTCGTCGGATTTTTCGAGGAAGCGCTGACGCTCCGTGTCGAGGCGACACTCGAAGAGCGGGACCTCACCATCGCGTCGCGCAGGCAACGGAAGGCCGAACTACTGGAAAAGCAGTATTTCGAGAAACTCGCCGCGTTGCAGCGGGGGTGTTTCGAATCCCTGTTGAAAATCTACCGGCACCATCTGCTCAAGGCGGACATGGATGCGGACGCTTTCCGGGGCATCGATCTGGAAAGCGGGGAAACGTGGACGAAGTGGGGTCTCGGCCGTGGCCAGCTGGCGATCGTTTCCGCACTGACCGGTGCCGCCGGAGGACTGGCGGTCGATGCCGCGACGGGCGGTCTGACCCATGGAGCCGGAACCGTTTTCGGAGGTCTCATCGGTGGAGCCGCGGCGTGGTTCAAGGGCGGTAGCTTGCCGGATCTGCGGATCGATCTGAAGGGCGGCATCCGTCTCGGAACCGGGGAGGGGAAATCGCTATCCGTCGGTCCGCCGAAGAATCCGAATTTCCCGTGGGTGCTGCTCGACGGCATCCTGATCCGCTACCGCAAGATGCTCGCCCGTGCCCACGGCCGGCGCGACGTCGAGGTTCTCGGAGATGAAGAAGCGGGCTTTACCAAGGATTTCCCGGGCAAACGCCGTGACGTCCTGGCGAAGTGGTTCGGCTCATGCCTGAAAGGTTCGCCGAACCGCGCCCTTGAGCCGGAAGTCTACCACGCACTCACCGAGACTCTCGCGGAAATGTGAAACGGTTCACTCCGCGGGAATCCAGCGTTCCTCGGTTTCCTTGTGGATCTCGGGATTCGGCTGGCGTTTGCCGTCCACGGTTTTCCAGCCGGAGACTTCCGTGGTGAGGCGGACCTTGATCTCACGCTTGCCGAAAGCGCTCGTCCGGGCGTCGATTTTCTCGATCTTCACCAGTTTCCTGTCCTGTGAAACCCCGTTTCCGTTCGGCCAGCGGAGCCCCCAGTCGCGTCCCGGCTTTTCGGTTTTCGACGCCGCGTAGGCGTCCATGGTCCGCTGGTCGTTCGCGCTCTGGAGCGTGGCTTGGGGTGTGCATGCGGCGGAAGCCAGACATGCGGCGGCGACGGCGGAAACGAGGCGTGGTTGCATGCCTGCCTTGTTAGACTCCGCGGACTTTCCGGTCACTCAGAAAAGAGCGGCCAGTTTGTCCATCGGGCCGGAACTGAGCAGCACGAAGACGTGGCCTTCGTCCATCCAGCGGGCACAGGCCCATGGGCCGTTCTGGGTCATCTTCGGCTGGTCCTTCGCGGGCAGGTCGCCGCAGACGTCGGCGCGCTTGAAGATCACGAGATGGACCCGGCCGTTGTCCGGCTCGTCGAAGCAGACGAGCGATCCGCGTTTGCCATCGATCATCAATTCGCGGCAGCCGAGGCCCTTGATCCCGACGAGACCCGGAGGCAGGCATTTCGGGCAGGGCAGCTTTTTCTTTTCGAGGATCTTCATCAGCTTCCCGTGATCTTCGGGATGCTCGTCCGTGTCGTAGAGCGGGAGAGGGGATTCGAAGGTGCGGATGAAACTGGCCTGCACGACTTCGACCGGCACGGTTTTCAGCGAAGCGGAAACGAGGGATCCGTTTTCGCCGGCAGGTTCCCGGGTGAGGAAGAATGCCAGGGCGATGCCGGCGGCGGCGGCCATCGGGGCGGCGGCACGCCACCACCATTTCCGCGGACTCCCGGCTTTTTGGGCGAGCCGGCTTTTTTCCATCGCAGCCAAGACTTGTCCGCGCAATGCGGGAGGAGCCTGCATCGAAGCGAGGGAACCGATCATCCGCGCGTCGATCGGGCATTCGGCCTGTGGCAGGCCGGCGAAATCCGTTTCCGCGGCGGCGAGGATTTTCGCCCGGAGATCCGACGGAGCCGCGACGGAGCAAAGAGCTTTCGAAAAGGCGGAATCCAGCGCGCGTTCCTCGGCGAGCCATTCACCGAGTTCACGGTCCTCCGCGGCGGCTTTCAGCGCTTCGGCGAAATCCGCGTCCCCGGCATCGGCGCCATCGGGGCGGAAGCAGCAGAGGTGAAATTTGACGTCGTCCTTATCCATGGCGTTTGCCCAGCGCCTCCGGTTCGAGTTGGAGGATGTTTTTCGGAGCGCTCGCCGGCTCGCCGGTCATGCGCTTGCGGAGCATTTCCTTTCCGCGGGAAAGCCGGGACATCACCGTGCCGATGGGGACGTCGAGAATCGTGGCGATCTCCTTGTAACTGTGTTGCTGGAGATAGAACAGCGCGAGCGGGGCGCGGTAGGTTTCCTCGAGTCCGCCGAGGATTTCCAAGGCCCGGCCGCCGTCCATCTGGCGCTCGGCATCGCCTTCGGGCGCGGGCACTTCGCCGATCATTTCCTCGTTCAGCTCGCTGTCGGAAAATTTCGCCGCGCGCCGGCGCTGGCTGAGGAATTCGCGGTGGAGCGTCGTGAAAAGCCAGGTTTTCGCCTTCGAGCGATCCCGCAGCTGGTCGCCTTTTTCGGCCCAGATGCAGAACGTCTCCTGCACCAGATCCGCAGCCCG
>DATLIO010000250.1:0-4977 GCA_035539355.1 Luteolibacter sp. | reverse complement strand
AAGGAGAAGATGTCACAAAACCGGCCATTCCCCTATGCCGCGATCGCGTGGGTCGGCTGTCCGTTCATGGAGTGAATCGCCGGATTGGTGGCCTTCTCCCGGATTTAGGAGCAGTGGGCTTTGTCTCGGGGTTTCTTTGCGTGCATGTCGGCGCATCATTGGGGTAAGAACATGCCGGAATGATCGATCGGGAGGATGACGGCACCGCCCATCAGTTGGACGGGATTGACGTGATGCGGCTGGCTTATCTGGTCGGGGACCTGGTTCAGCCCGCTGAATCGGTCGAGCAGCGCCGCCGGCTGCTGCTTGAAGGGCTTGCGGAATGGATCGGCGCGGAGGGCTGGCTGTGGATCCGTTGGGAGCAGGATCAGGCCCACGGTTGGCATCACGGAATTTCCCAAGAGCTATGGAACAGGTTCACCGCGCGATCCCGGAAACGGCCGGTTGGAGCCGGTGTCCGGGTCGGGAAGTCCGGCGCGGAGCATGTGTTGTCCCGCACCGGTCCCTCCATGCCGGTCACGGAGGTGGCCTTGTTCCGGGACGGGGCCAAGCCCGGTTTTTCACCCCGTGATGTTTCCCTCGCCTCGGTGATTCTGGAGGAAATCGAGTGGCTGTATCGGGATGACCCGGCGGGGCCGGCGGATCCGAAAGTCAGGCTTTCGCCCCGGCAGGCGGCGATCGCGACGCTTCTGCTGCAAGGGCTGGGGCGGAAGGAAATCGCGGACCGGCTTGGCATTTCACCCAACACGCTGACGTCCTATATCCGTGAGATCTACCGGGCCTTCGGCGTCCGATCCCACGCGGCGTTCCTCAATGCCAGCCGATCGGGTGACTTTCACGGCCGCCCTCAAGCCGGCGGCAACTGATCTCCCTGATCGCCGATCCGGAATCTCGCGATGAGTTCCGGCTGCGAATGCACCCCGAAGTGCCTGAACACGGTTTTCACGTATTCGTTCGCGGTGTGGATGGAGATTTCCAACGAATCCGCGATCGACTGACGGGTGTAACCCTGGATCAGGAGATCGAGTGCCATCCGTTGGCGCAGGGAAAGCAGGGGAATGGGACCGAGCGAATCGCTCCACCCTTCGAAGTGCAGCCAGGGGACGGCGGACAGGACGATGTGGACGATCCGGTTTTCCTGCTCGTCGAATTGCCCGCGGCCCATCCTGCGGTAGACGCCGATGATGTTGAGGAAGTTCTTTTCGGTCGGATAGAGCGACATGATCACCCCATCGATGTCCGCCTTTTCCCAGAGTGGTCCGAGGGGTTCCTCCCATGACAAACCATCGGGATCCATCTGCTTCCGCAATCTCGTGACCTGTCCGCCGCACCTGCGGAAATCCGAAACGATCGAGGCATGGACGGGAGTCATGTCCGGATGGGTGTAGGCGACCGTGAACGCCGGATAGGTCTCTTCGTCGAAGCCGCCGTGGATGAGGCTGAGATGGACCGACGGTTCCCCGGGTCCGACGTCACGGGCGACACCCCACGCCCAGCTGTCGGCATCGATGAGCCCGGCGAGTCCGTCCATCAGTTCACGCTTCTTTTCAGCGTGTCCTCCCGGCACTTCGCAGACGTGGCCGATCAACCGGACGATTGATCGGACGGTGGGTTCTGGAAGCGGGTGCAGGTGGGGCATGATCAGGATGAAACGGGTTGGGGTCAGATTTCTCCAGCTTTCAGTGCATCTCCACCCGGCAGTTGCCGATGCCGCCGCGGTAGTAGTGGAAACGCACGTCCGGATGATCGGCGAGAAGCGACATCGGCACGGCGGTGTCGATGTAGCGTTTGGAAATCATGAGGGCGGTGAGCCTTTGGCCGAAGGGGTTGTCATGCACGCCCGCCTGCCAGATGGAAACGCGTTCCGCCATCCAGGTTTCCTTCGGGCCGACGGTGACGGCTTTGACGGGAACCAGGGAAACATTGCCTCCGCCCGAGGTGCGCGCGTTCTGGGCGATGGTGACCGGGTGCAGATCGACGATGCGGGTTTTGAGCGCACGGTATTCTTCGGCCGACGGCGGCGCGTCGGCGTGTTTCCCGCTGCGGGGGAAGGGATCGTTGAAGGCCCAGTGTTTCACGTCCCCCTGTCCGCCCTGCATGACGACGCAGCGCACGCCGGCGTCCCATGTCTTTTCGAAGTGTTCGTGATGCTCCGAAGGGAAATGCAGGTTGTCATCGGGCATGACCAGTTCCGGACGGATGCGGTTGAAGCAGAGTTCGCGGTCGCACCGCTCGAACGACAACGGATGATCAAGCGATGGCACCTTGCCGTCGATGATCCATTCATCCATGCCCCAGAAGTGCGCGCTGTGGAGTTTCAGATCGAGCGCGTTGACGATGCGGGCGACCAGCGGAAGCTGTTCGGTCGGGCCGATGGGACCGCAGATGCCCGCGGGGTTGTCCGGGGTCGATTGTTTCCATGCGTCGATGTATTCGAGGGCCTGGGCGCAGTAGAAATCCTCGAGCGTGTCATGGAAGGTGACGGTGAATCCCGGCCGCGAGAGTTTCAGGAGGGCATCGGGTGTGAGGGCCGCGGCTTCTTCGATGATCGAGTTGTCGAGCGTGGTGTAATCCCACCATCCGGGAGCGAGGGCGCTGGTTTTGCGTGACATGGTTACAGATGGATGGGTTGTCCGGTGCGGGCGGACTCGTCCGCGGCGAAAATGATGCGGTGCGTGTGCAGCGCCGTTTCCAGATCGGTCAGCGGCATGTCCTCGTTGCGGTCCAAGGCATCGAAGAACGCCTGGAACTGCGATTGGTAGGGGTGGTCCGAGACGTCGCCCGAATCGAGCGACTTGAATGACAGTTTGCTCCACGCCGATTTGTCGGCCTTGAGTTTCATCGAGTGGAACCTGTCATCGAGCAGGCTGCCTTCGCTGCCGCAGAGATGGGTGTGGAAATAGTAAGGCTGGAGGCAATCGACGACGGCCGAACATTTGCCGACCCTGCCGTCCTTGAAGCGGAGGAGGGTCACGCTGGTGGTGTCATATTCGTAGGGGGCGAAGATCTGGCTCTTCGATTTCGTGGAATAACTGGAAACCGATTCCACTTCGCCGCCCATGCAAAGCAGCAGCGCGTCGAGCGCGTGGCATCCTGCGGTGAGCAACGCGCTGCCTCCGCCGTCGCGTCTGGCGTTCCATTCGAACTGGCCGTACCACGGACCGATGCCGTGGTAATAATCGACTTCACCGTAATGGATTTCACCGAGGAGTCCTTCGTCGATGACCGCCTTTGTCGCGACGAACTGGCTGGAGTGGCGGCATTCGAAACAGACGCATGCCTTCACTCCCGCGGCGGCGACCGCTTCGGCCACCCTCTGGCAATCCTCCCATGAAAGCGCGACGGGCTTTTCGATGATGAGATGCTTTCCCGCCTTGGCTGCTTTGACCGCGTGTTCGGCGTGGAGGTTGGAGAAACTGCAGATCGAAACCGCGTCGATGCCGGGATCGGCGAGCATTTCATCGAGATCCGTGTAGGAACGGATGGGGGTGCCGTGTTTCTGCGAAAGGACCGCGTCATCCTGGGGGCGCGATGAACAGATCGCCGTCACCTTCGCCTGGCGCGATGCGTTGATGGCGGGGATGTGGGCGGTGGCGACCCAACCGTAGCCGATGATTCCGACGTTGTATGTCTTCATGATGAAATGGCCCATCATTGAAGCGTGAAACCTCCGGAAACCGTGAACGGTTTTCCATCATAGTGGTTCTGTTTCTGATCAGCGGAGAAACAAAAGCGTCATTCCTGGCGCAGGGCTTTCATGCGGTAGGCCTTCGGCGTGCAGCCGTGGAGCCTGCGGAACTGCTTCTGGAAGTTCGCCATCGAATCGAAACCGCAGCGCCACGCGATCTCGCTGATGGTGTGTTCCGTTTCCGCCAGCATGCGGCAGACGCGGGCGATCCGCAGTTCGTTGATGTAGTCGGGGAACGTCTTGCCCGTCCGCGAACGGAAGTAGCGGCTGAAGGTGACCTCGATCATGCCCGCGTGCCGGGCGACGTCGGAGAGATAAAGCGGCTTGTCGATGTTCTTCTCGATGTAGCGGGAGATGCTTTCCATCCGGTCGCTGTCGGAAGCCTGGATTTCCGGGGTGAAACCCGGTGACGAGATCCGGACGACCTCGCGTGAGGTCGAGATCCGCTCGAGGATCTCCAGCAGCAGGATCAGGCGGCGGACACCGTGGGCCGCGGGCATCCTGAGCATCATGGCCTCGACCGCATCGCGGGTCTTCCCGGTGATCTGCAGGCCGTGCAGCGACCGTTGGCAAAGCCGTTGGATCGAGGTCATCTCCGCATGCTCGAGCCACTGGCCGCCGAGGAACGACGGATGGAACTGGACGGTCACCGCATCCACTTTCCTGACCGGACATTCCGCCACCGAATCGTTGCGGTAGTCGTGGGGCAGATTGGGCCCGATGAACACCAGATCGCCTTTCGTGATCGGGGAGATCTTGTCGCCGATCCACCGTGAACTGCCGCCCGAGAGCACCAGTGTCAGTTCGTATTCGGGATGGAAATGCCAGAGGCATCCGAAGTCGCGGCCGCGGATCCGCTCGCACGAAACGATTTCGGCGGAGGTGGTGGATGAGATCTGTTCGCGGACGGGTTTCATTCGGTGGTTCCCGATGCGAATAGACGGATCGGGCGGGCATTGCCAGCCGGAACGGTCAGGCGGGTCCGCTTCCGTCAATTCCACGTAAAATCAACGGCTTTCCAAGACATCAAGGCGGCGGGTCCTGCCATGGAACGATGATTCCGTCGTGCTGGTCCGTGTCAATGACGACGGCGCCGCGCACCGAGAGGAACCGCCGCGAAAGCCCCAAGTGCGAGTGCCGAAGGCTCCGGCACACCTTGCACCAGATTGACGGCTTCCGCTCGGGTGGTGGTGACCGCGATGTTGTCGTAAAAGCGGGTTTCGCCGCCATTTGCGGGATCCGCTCCGAGCCGCAGCCCGCCAATGATTGAGTTGGCCCCTGTGTTGATT
>DATLIO010000249.1:0-3751 GCA_035539355.1 Luteolibacter sp. | reverse complement strand
AGAAACCACATCGATCATCACCGGAGCGGTGGTCACGCCCTGAAAACCCTTACGGCAAACTTTCCATGTCCTCAGCCGCTTTAAGTGTAAACAACCTCTACCGTTACTTCGGCCACTTGCAGGCTGTGAATGGTGTGACCTTCTCTGTTCCGCATGGTTCGGTCTGCGGATTCGTCGGAGCGAACGGTGCCGGCAAGACCACGACGATGCGGATCCTCGCGACGTTGGATTATCCGACGCTCGGCACCGCCGAAGTCTGCGGGATCAACGTCCTGAATCATCCCGCCGAAGTGCGCCGCTTGATCGGCTGGATGCCCGATCATTTCGGAAACTACGACCACATGACGGTCCTCGAGTATCTCGACTTCTATGCGCGGGCGCTCGGCTACAAAGGCAAGGAACGCCGTCAACGCGTGCATGAGGTGATGGAGTTCACCGACCTCGTTCCACTCGCGGAACGCTTTTCCAACAAACTCTCGAAAGGCAACACTCAGCGTCTCGGACTCGGCCGCGCGTTGCTGCACGATCCGCAGGTGCTGATCATGGACGAGCCCGCCGCCGGTCTCGATCCGAAGGCACGCGTCGAGCTCAAGCACCTGATCCGTGTCCTCGCCAAGGAAGGCAAAACGATCTTCATCTCTTCCCACATCCTGTCCGAGCTCGGTGAGATGTGCGATTCGCTGCTCTTCATCAACAACGGCCGCATCGTCCACCATGGCGATGCCGAGACCCTGAAAAACGGATCGGACACGCTGGGCGGTGTTCTTTACGACGTGCAGATCGATGGAAATCCACAGGCCGTTTCCGACTGGTGCGTGCTGCAGCAATCGGTCGAATTCCTCGAATCCCGCAAACAGGGCGGACGCATCAGGATCGAGACCGATGATCCGTCCAAAGCCGCGGATGTCCTTGCAAGGATGGTCAAGGACGGACTCCGTGTCGTCGAATTCCACCGCGAGCAGCGCAATCTCGAAGACGCGTTCATCGACATCCTCGGCCGTCTCGACGCAGGCAAACCGGCCATCGCTCCGCCGCCGCTCCCGGGAGCCGCGCCGGCCGAGTCCACCGCCGCCAATCCCTGAAGAACCTTTCCCATGTCCAGCGACACTCTATCCGATTTCCCGGACCGCCTTTCACCGATGCTTGTGAAAGAGCTGCGGCAGGGGCTGCGGGCGAAAACCTTCGTCATCGTTTTCCTCAGCTTCCAGGCGCTGATCGCGCTGATCCTGCTGTCCGCGAGCGCCAGTGGAACCACGGGCAATGTCGGCACGATCATCTCCAACGTGATCTTCACCTTCTTCGGCATCGCCGTGCTCATCGTCCAACCGCTCCGCGGCATCGGCGCGATCTCTTCCGAGGTGAAAGGCAACACGCTCGACATGATGGTGCTGACGAAACTCAGCACCGCACGCATCGTGCGTGGAAAGTGGTTCGCGCTGGTGAGCCAGTCCGCGCTGCTGCTCGCCACCGTCATCCCCTATCTCATTTTCCGCTACTTCCTCGGGCAGATGAATTTCGTCGGGGAGATCGTCCAGCTGCTGCTGATGTTCCTCGTCTCGATGACCATCACCGCGGTCACCGTCAGCCTTTCGGCCAGCGGTTCCGTCATCCTGCGGGTGATCTTCCCGCTCATCGGAGTCCCGGTTTTCGCATGGATGGCTTTGTTCGTGATGTTCTCGACCCCGTTCGGTGGAAACTCGATCGCCGAGATGTGTTCGCTCTCCACCGATGAAAGCCGGCTCTTCGTCTCCGTCGCGATCCTCGCGGCGCTTTATCTCGGCTGGTCGATGCTTTCGATGGGCACCTCGATGATCGCGCCCGCCGCGGAAAACCATGCGACCTTCCGGCGGATCGTCACATTCGCGGTCGCGGTCGTCGCCTGCATTTTCATGCTGAATTCTTCCGGGTTCGACATGGATTACATTTCCGTCGTGGTGGCCTTCATCGGTGCCCCCGCCTTCGCGACCGCGCTGACCGAACGTTCGTTCGTCGCACCCTCCGTCGATGCCGCCTTTGAAAAATGGGGCGTGCTTGGCAAACTCGGCGGGATTTTCCTGCGACCCGGCTGGCCGTCCGGCGTGTTCTTCACGACCCTGCTGATCCTGCTGTTCGGATTGACCGCCTCCGTCAATTGGATGGACGTTTCCATCCGTGATTCCCAACAGGTCCAGGTCATGTCCGTGATCGGCATGCTGCTGTTCCCCGCGGTGCTGGTCACCTTGCTGCGACTTGAGGAATCCTCGCGCGTCTCCGCCTACCTGCTGATTCTGTCGGCTTCGCTCGTCTTCTCCCTCGTCATCTACGCGATCTCCAGCGCACTCAACTACGACGATCTCCTGTGGTTCTTCGTGTGGAATCCCTTCACTTTCATTTTCCTCCAGGAGGAAACCCCGGAGTTCCGTGAGGCCATTCCCCACGCTTCCGTCCTGGTCGTCTTCCTCTACACCACCATCCTGATCGTCGCCGCCGCGGTGACGATGCAATCGCGGTCGCAGGCCGCCCGCATCACCGAAGCTTCCTGAACCCGATGGACCTCGCCCAATGCCATGCCCGCGCCCTCGCCGCCGCCGCGAGATTCCGCCTGCCCTTCCGGTCGAAGGTCTGGCGCGGACAAGCGGGTGAATTCACCGGCAGCGGAACCGGTTCGTCGCTCGATTTCCAGGACCACCGTTCCTACGTGCCCGGCGACGATCCACGCCACATCAACTGGCAGGCCTACGCCCGCACCGGCAGCTACACGATGAAACTTTTCCGCGAGGAAGTCCGGCCCGTCGTGGACCTGATCCTCGATGTTTCGGAATCGATGTTCTTCGATGAAGCGAAAGCCGCCCGCGCCGCCGAACTGTTCTATCTCGTCACGGAAAGCAGCAACGCCGCCGGTGCGTCGATCACCGTGCACCTCGTCCGCGGCGATGCGCGCCTGACTCCGGATCCTGCCACGCTGCGCTCCCACACGTGGCTTGAAAACGCGCGGGCACTCAAACCCACCGATCCCGCGCAACCACCGGATCTCTCACGCGTCCCTCTCCGGGCGAATTCCATCCGCGTGCTCGTCTCCGATCTGCTCTTCGCCGCCGATCCCGATCCGATCCTGCGCCATCTCGGGCAACGCCACGGCACCATCCTCATCCTCTCGCCGTTCATCGCCGCCGAGGCCGATCCCGCATGGTCGGGAAATTACGAGTTCATCGATCCCGAGAACCACACCCGCCACGCGCACCGCATCGAGCCCGCAACCCTGCGCCGCTACAAGGAAGCCTACGCGAATCACTTCGCCCTCTGGAAACAAACCGCCATCCGCCACCAGACCGCCCTTTCAAGAATCCCCGCCGAACAGGATCTCATCTCCACCCTCTTCCAGCACGCCCGCAACACCCTGGAATCCTCATAACCTTCTTCCGCTGATCACCGATCACCCGGCACTTCTCCATGCTCACCAACCCTCTCGGCCTTCTCGCACTGCTCGGCATCCCCGCCGTGCTCGCGATCCATTTCCTCCAGCGCAAGGCCGTCGAGCTCCCCGTCTCCACCCTTTTCCTCCTCGAACGCACCCAGCGCGAAGCCGCCAGCGGACGCCGCTTCGACCGTCTCATCCCATCGATCCCGCTATGGATGCAGCTCCTCGCGGTGCTGCTCCTCACCTGGTTCCTCACCGAACCGCGCTACCCGAAATCCGGAACCGTCCAGCGCCTCGCGATCGTCCTCGATTCGTCGGCATCGATGACCGTCTTCAAAGAAGAAGCGCTCCGCA
>DATLIO010000248.1:0-4720 GCA_035539355.1 Luteolibacter sp. | reverse complement strand
CGGGAATCGCGGGCAGCGGAGTGACATTCACCAACGGGGCGATCTATGCGGTTCCGGAACCGGGTGTCACCGCGATGGCCGGAGTCTTTGCGCTTGGTCTCATCGCACGCCGCCGCCGTCGCTGACGGACGGACTTTTTGGGGGTGTGTTTTTTTGTGGCTCCATCCGCGTGATCCGCGGATGGAGTTTTTGATTTCAGGCCGGGTCTTCGACGACGATCCGGGGGAAAACCGGCTTCGGTTTGCCGATGGAATGGCCATCGGGAATCAGGCCCCAGGCAAGATCGTTGAGTTTCAGGTCGGTGAGACCCGGAAGCGCGAGCTGCGAAGCGAGTTTGGCGGTCGCTTCGGGCAGGACCGGCGAAAGCAGAACCGCGGCGTGGGCGACACTTTCCGCGAGGTGGTAGAGGATCGTGCCGACGCGCTCCTTCACCGCGGGATCGTTGCTTGTTTTCCACGCTTTGTTGAGTTCCCAAGGCTTCATCCGTTCGGCGTAACCGTTGCAGTGGACGACGTGGCGGTTGATCGCTTCAAGACCCCGGGAAATGTCGTAGTCGTCCATCGCGGTGCGATAGTCGGCGATCGAGTCGGCGAGGGATTTCCGCAGCTCGAGATCGTCCGCGGTGGGTTCTCCGTCCGTGCGGATGACGCCATCGGTGAACGTCTGGCTCATGTTGAGCGCGCGGTTGCAGAGATTGCCGAGCGCGTTCGCCAGCTCGGTGTTGTAGAGCATGACAAGGCGGTCCAGATCGAAATCCGAATCCTTGCCGGTGATGATGTCACGGACGAGGTAGTAGCGGACGGCCTCCGGGCCGAATTTGTCGGCGAGTTCGTTCGGATCGACGATGTTGCCGAGCGATTTGGACATTTTCTCGCCGCGGATGTTCCACCAGCCGTGGACGAGGATCTGCGGGATCCTGTCATCGGCGAAACCCATCGCGTGCAGCATGATCGGCCAATAGATACCGTGGGCGGGGACGAGGATGTCCTTGCCGATGATGTGGACGGGACGCGTCGGGTTTTCGGACCAGAGCTTCGCGAAATCGGGCAGCTCGCCGCCTTCGGAGAGATAGCCGGCGAAGGAGATGTAGTTGATCAGTGCGTCGAACCAGACGTAGGTGACGTATTCGGGATCGAAGGGGAATTCGATGCCCCAGCGGAGCCGGGATTTCGGGCGGGAAATGCAGAGGTCGAGACCTGGTGAGCGCTCGAGCGCGTTGGCGACCTCGGCTTTCCGGAAACCCGGGATGATGAAATCGGGAGTCGATTCAAGGAACGCCTTCAGCCACTCGGCGTGTTCGCTGAGTTTGAAATACCAGTTCTCTTCCTCGATCTCGATGACCTCTCCCCATTCCGGGCCGAATTCACCCTGCTCGTTGCGATCACGGTCGGTGAGGAATTGTTCCTGGCGGACGGAGTAGAGGTCCTTCTTCGATTTCTTGTAGAGCTGTCCCTTGTCCTTGAGATCCTGGAGGATCTTGCCGACGCAGGCTTTGTGCCGGTCATCGATCGTCTCGGCCCAACCGTCGTAGTCGACGCCCAGTTTTTCCCAGAGGGCGGAGAACTTCTTCGTGGTGCGTTTGACGAAAGTCGCGGGATGGACGCCTTCCTTCTCGGCGGTCTGCTGGACTTTCTGGCCGTGCTGGTCGACGCCGGTGAGGAAATAGACTTCGTCCCCGCGGAGGCGGCGGTAGCGGGCGATGACGTCCGCCAGAACCTTTTCATAGGCGTGGCCGATGTGCGGCGAGCCGTTGGTGTAGTCGATGGCGGTGGTGAGATAGAACATGCTTGGGGAAGGTGGGATTGGGAAATCAGGTGTCTTTGACGATCTTTCCGCCGAGGGAAAGGATGCGGGCGTTACCTTTGGCGGCTTCGGCTTCAGGGATGTTGCCGTCGCGGACGTACATCTGCGAGAGGCCGGTCCATGCGAGGAGGTCGTTGGGACGCAGCGTCACCGCCTGGAGTCCGCAACCGATGGCTTCCTTGATGGATCCGATTTTAAGGAGCGCCATGGCCAGTGCATGCCAGGCATCGAAAAACTCCGGATCGATGGCGACGCAACGACGGTAAATGGCGATGGCCTCGTCGAGTTCGCCGACGGCGAGGTGGCCGTTGGCGTCATCGAACAGATTTTCTGCTTCCTCGTTCGCGGGCATCGGATGGGGCGTTGACCGCAGGATAGCGAATCACTGTTTGGCGTAAAGATCCTCGACCTTGGCGTTTTCGATCTGCTCGGTGAGCCAGGCGTCGAAAGCGGCGGTTTCGTTCTGGGCGGTCTGGTTGCGGACCTCCGCGTCGAGGCGTGCGTCGGCGTTGGCTTCCTTCACGACCTCGCGTTTCACCACGTAGGCGACGAAAGCGCGCTCGGATTCGACGAGGGTGTTGGCGATCGAACCCGGGTCGATGCTGCGGACGGCGTCGAAAAGTCCCTGTGGTTCGGTGAGTGGGTCGGGGCGATAGGTTTTGGAAACCTTATCGATCTTCTTCACTTCGGTGATGCCGGCGTCTTTCGCGGCGTCCGCGAAGGATTTTTTGGCGGCGAGGCTTTCCTTGATTTTCGTCGCGGCTTGTTCGACCGCAGCCTTGAGCGCGTCTCCGCCCTTTTCCGAGATGTAATCGGCGCGGGCTTCGGCACGGGCTTCGGCGTAGGTCATCTTGCGGGACGGCTCCTCGCTTTCGAGACGGGCGACGACGGTTTGGTTTTCACCGACCGGGATCGCGGGCGAGATCTTCGAGTAGTCGTCGCCGTTGCTTTGGATCTGGAACAGGATCTGCGGGACCTTGCCGCCGGTGGAGGACGAGCGGAGGTCGAGATTGAGCTCGGCCGGCGGGTTGGAGAGGGCGAACAGTTCGGTGGTCTTCACTTCCCAGCCGTTCTTTTTGGCGAGGTCTTCGAATCCGGCGCCTTTCTGGTCCTGAAGCGTGACGAGGAAGGTATCGATCAGGCCGTTGGAGGTCAGAAGAGCTTTGCGGCGGGCTTCGGCGAGTTGGGCGGCGGCAGCGGCTTTCTTGTCTTCCTCGGCCTTCTTGGCGGCGGCTTTCGCTTCTTCGGTGGCATCGGCCGGGAGCGGGGCGGCGGGAGCATCGGCCGCCGGCTCGGGAATCGCTTCCGGGGTGATGATCACGTAGGTGAATTTGCGGCGGGTCTCGGTCTTGTATTTGTCCTGGATGCTTTCCCAGTAGGCTTTGATCTCCTCTTCCTTGGGGTCGATCTTGTCCTGGTAGGTTTCGCGGTTGAGGCTTGCGAGCTCGACGGAGACTTCCTGGTTGTCCAGGGCGAGGGACGAAGCGGTGATGCCGCGGTCAGCGACGAGGCCGGAGCCGAGGATGTCCTGGAGTTTCAGCGAAACGATCGAGTCGGCGATGAGTTCGCGGAGATCGTGTTCGGTCATGCCGTAGCGTCCGAGCTGCTTCTGGACGATGGTGGTGTAGCGTTCCGCGTCGAAACCTCCGTCCTGGGTGGAGAACACGGGCATTTTCCGGATGCGGCTGGAAATTTCGTCTTCGCTCGGATGGATGCCGAAGCGGGCCTGGGCGTCCTTCAGGAGGATGCGGCCGGTGAAGAACTGTTTCACGGGTTCTTCGCCGGAGCCCATTCCCCGCATCACGAACGGAGCGAAGGCGCGGAAGAGTTCCATGTCTCCGGTCCGGTAGAACAGTTGGAACACTTCGAATGACGAGGCGCCGGTGCGTTGGAACTCCTTGTGGGTGTAGCTGCGGCCATTGATTTTCATGACGACGGGATCACCGGTGAGGCCCGGCATGCGCTGGGCGTCCATCAGCACGAAGCTGACGATCACAAGACCTAGAACGACGACCATGAGGCCGGAATATTTGCGGATATGCTCGATCATGAAATGGGTGGGGATCCGTGGACCGGCGCGAGTAAAGAGGGGGAAACCGCCGCGGGCAATGGAAGAATTGCGGACTAGGAGCCGGGGAGACCGGCTTTTTTCCGGATGGCGGCCCAGATTTTCGTCGGATCCGCTGGATCGGCACCCGGATCGTGGGTGTCGATCAATCGTTGCCAGGTGTTTTCGATCGGATTTTGGGCGGAATTCCGCTGCGCGAAGTTGAAAATGACGAGGCATTCCCCCTCACCTCTGAGAGTGAGGGTATTTCCTTCGGTTTCGACGTCGGATTCGAAGGGAATCACCCAGACGCGGGCCAGTGGACCGTCTTTTTCCGGGGCGGACCAGACCAGTTCTCGACGATCTTTGACGACGGTTTCACCTTTTCCGTCCGGTGGGATGAGGGAGGCCCGGAAGGAGATGTCGCCGGGTTTGTCGGCGATGAAATGCAGGATGATCGCGTCTCCGGTGGAAATGAAGGTGCGGGAAATGTGGGTTGTGCCCATCCGCAGGGAGGAGGCGGCGACCTTCCCGTCAGTCCCGCTGGTCTGGAAATCCGCAGGCGGGGGATTCTGGTTCAGCCATTCGATCGATAGCGTGGCGTGGGGCGGCAGGGGTTTGGAAAGCAGGGCGGCCACCATCGCTCGGTTGTAATCCTCCTGTCGCGTGAACGGCCCGCCTTGCGCCGGAACCGGCGGCACGAAAAAACCGAAAATCCGGGTTTTGGCCGCGGTGTCGTGAACCAGGACGGCGGCCGGGTCTTTGAAGAGAAACGACGCGTCCGCAAGCTCCGGCGCCGCGGTGGCGGATGCGGCGCAGAACAGTGAAATGAGCGTCTGACGGAACATGCGGCTTGATCCCATGCGGGAG
>DATLIO010000247.1:0-4818 GCA_035539355.1 Luteolibacter sp. | reverse complement strand
GGGTGAAAGTGGAGCCGCCTTCGCCATCGGCTTCAAGGATGCCCATGCCGGGCGCGCTGTGAACGGTCACGTGGTCGAAAAGAATGCGCTCGCTTTGATCGACCGAAATGCCGTGCGGTGCTCCGGCTTCCTGTCCGGTGCTGAGAGATGCGAGATCGCCGGGTTTCGCGAATTTGCCGATGCCGGGAAGTTTCACGCGGACAACATCATCGCCGATCAACTCCGCCTTGGTGCCCCAGAGAAATGGCATGCGTTGTTTGCGGAAGCGCGTTTTCGCATCGATGACATCGATCCGTGAGTAGGATTTCCTTGGATAGCCGGCGTGGATCTTGATATCGATGGATCCACCATCCTCCGTTGAGGAGATGATTTCGCCCTGGGTGAACGGCAGCGGATCGTAATCCACCGTCAGTCCGCGGATCGTGAGATTCGTGCAGCGGTAGAGGCTGAGGGCCCGCATGAGTTTCGTGCCGGTCATCGTGACGCCCTCGGCGACGATCTCGACGTCCTTCACGCCGCTGAGCACCCAGAGTTCGCCGCCGCCGCCCTTTGGAGCGATCCGGTAGTTGCCGGGCGGAATGACGATTTTCTTTTCGCCGCGTTTCAGCGCTTCATCGACGAACGGGCGGAAATCCTCCAGCGCATGCAGTGCTGCGGGCGCGAAACAAAAGACCAAGGCTACGAATCGAATCATCCTGATCTTCATTTCGCGAGATGGCGTCATGTGAACAGATTGTCGTGATCCTCCCCGGATAACACACGCCAATCACCTTCTTCGAGATCTTCGGGGAGTTTCAGCCCACCGATGGAAATGCGTTTCAGTTCCGTGACATGGTTTCCGACGGCGGCGAACATGCGGCGGATCTGATGGTAACGGCCTTCGTGGAGCGTCACGAGCGCCTCTTTTTCTCCCACCACCTCGAGTTTCGCGGGAAGCAGCGGCTTCGCCTCGCTGTTGAGCATCATTTCGCCCGAGGCGAAAATCGCGGCCTCATGGCCTTCGAGAGGACGGTCGAGCGTGGCGCGGTAAACCTTCAGGCAACCCGATTTCGGATGGATGATCTTGTGGAGCAGTTTCCCGTCGTCCGTCATCAGCAGCATGCCGGTGGTGTCCTTGTCGAGGCGGCCGATGGGGTTGAGGCCCGGATTGCGGTGGGCGAAACGTTCCGGCAGCAGGTCGTAGATCGTGCTTCCGGGATCGTCCGCGCTGCAGGTGTAGCCGTCGGGTTTGTTCAGGATGATGGTTAACGGCGATTCGGGATCGAGGGGTTCGTCGCGGTAAAGGATCTGGTCGTGGGGGACGTTGCTCGCATCGCTGATGGGGTTGCCATCGAGATCGGTGACGGCGCCTTTCTTGATGAAGCGTTCGACTTCCTTGCGTGAACCGTATCCGAGATTGGCGAGCAGCTTGATGAGTTTCATGGGATCAGCGGCGTTCGGCCGAGAGAATTTTATAAACGGAATCTTCCGCGAGTTTGCGCGCGGGCATGCCGAGCGCGGTGAGCTCCGCTTCGTAGGGAAGCTGGCGGTTCGCGACGAGCAGCAATTTTCCGCCGCGTCTCAATGATGCGCAGGCCGTCCGTAAAAACGCCCTGCCGAGATCCACATCGGTCGTCTGGCCGGAGTGGAACGGCGGGTTCATCACGATGGCGTCGTAGATTTCCGGCAGGCCGGTGGTGACGTCATGCCAATGGAAGCCGACGCGCGTTTCATCGCCCAGCAGGCAAGGGGATGAGGCGAGCGACAAAGGTCCTTCATTCGCAAGGCCCCGACCGGCACTTGCGAGGTTGATCCTCGCGCAATCGAGCGCACGTGAATCGGCTTCGTAGAGATCCACCGATCCGACACCCGGACAGCGTTTGAGGACGGCGTCTGTCAGAAATCCCCACCCGGCTCCGAGGTCGGCGATTTTTCCGCGGAGGCTGGCGGGCAGATGTTCCGCGAGCAGTTGCGAACCGGGATCGATGTGATCGGCGCTGAATATCCCCGCTTCGGTGACGAAATGGGTGCCGGGGACGGGACGCTTGCCGCCGAGCGATCTCCATTCATCGAAGATCGTCTCATTCCATGATCCGTCGTCGACGATGTGGAACGCCCGGCATTTGTGTTTCTGGATCGATGTGAGATTGGCCGACGCGCGTGCGAGTTCCTTTTCAAAACGCGCCGCTCCGGCGGTGTTCGGCATCGAGACGACAATGGTGCCGCCGGGTTCCAGATGGTCGCGGGCGGTCGCGAACCAGAGAAGGGTCTCGTCCCGGGATTTGCCGGGCAGGATCAGGATCAGCGGCCATTTCCCATCCGGCGTCGCGGCCAGCGGCAGATCCGCATTCTCCCAGGCGCTGGCTTTCGGCCGGAAAGGTTGCCAGCCGGTGATCGCGGGCCAGGCTTTGAAATCCGGATGCGGTTCCGCGCCGAGAAACAATGCCTTCCGTGGAACAGGCAGGCTGTCCGGTCCGAAGGCGAGCATCAAGGTTTCCAGCGCGGGATTCACGGGCCGAACTTCGGTGTTCCCTGTGGGTTTGGCCAGTCTTCTGCGCGCGGATCGCCGGAAGTCCTGCATGGCCAATCTGTGAGACATTGAAAGCGGGAATGCGGAGGCTGCGTTTCATGGGATCGTCCCAGGAAACCCACCGTCCTCCTTTCCCTTCTGCTCGCGGCCATTTCAGGGCCGCCCCGCCGAAGCCGCAGTGACGTTTCCAACCACGGCCTTGCGTTTCCGGCATCGATGCGCTTTTTTCCCGGCCTACAAGCCATGTCGACCGCATCACCGCAGCAGCACACTTTCCAGGCCGAGGTCAAACAGCTCCTCGATATCGTCATCCATTCGCTCTACACGGACAAGGAGATCTTCGTCCGCGAACTGGTCTCGAACGCCTCCGACGCGCTCGAGAAAATGCGTCTCAAGGAGCTGACCGGCGCCGATGTTTTCGAGAAAGGCAAAGCGCTCGAAATCACCATCACCGCCGACGAGGAGGCGAAGACGCTCACCATCGCTGATTCCGGCATCGGCATGACCGAAGCCGAGCTCGTCCAGAACCTCGGCACCATCGCCCATTCCGGAACGAAGGCGTTCCTGCAGGCGATGAAGGAAAAAGGCGAAGCCGGTCCGGAGGTCATCGGCCAGTTCGGCGTCGGATTCTACAGCGCTTTCATGGCTGCGGACCGTGTCGAAGTTTACACCCGCTCCTGGGAACCTGACGCTCCCGGCCTGAAATGGGAGAGCGACGGCCAGGGCGGCTACACCATCGAGCCCGCCGATGAGGTCTCCCGCGGCTCGAAGATGGTGCTCCATCTCAAGGACGATACCTTCGCGAAGAAATACAAGATCGAGGAGCTGCTGAAGAAATACTCGAACTTCGTTTCGTTCCCGATCCTCGTCGAAGGCGAGCGCGTCAACACCGTCGGCGCGATCTGGCTGAAGTCGAAGAACGAAGTCTCCAAGGACGAGTACAACGAATTCTACAAATTCATCAGCCACGCCTACGACGAGCCGTTCTACACGATGCACTTCAGCGCCGACGCGCCGATCGCCATCAACTCGTTGCTCTTCACGCCGGGTGAGAACAACGAGCGCTTCGGCATGGGTCAGATGGAGCCGGGTGTCGCGCTCTCCTGCAAGAAGGTGCTCATCGATCCGAAGCCGAAGGGTCTTCTTCCCGAATGGCTGCGCTTCCTCAAAGGAGTGATCGACTCCGCCGACCTGCCGCTCAACATTTCCCGTGAGTCGATGCAGGACAGCGCGCTGGTGAAGAAACTGAACCAGCTCATCACGAAACGCTTCCTCAAATTCCTCGAAAAGCAGTCGGCCGACGAACCGGACCGTTACCGCGAGTTCCACGAAAAGTTCGGCCGTTTCCTCAAGGAAGGCATCGCGACCAGCTACGAACATCAGGAAGCGCTTGCGGGCCTGCTGCGATTCGAAAGCTCGGCCACCGAAGCGGGAAAGTTCACGAGCTTTTCCGAATACAACACCCGTGCCGGCGACAACCAGACGGAGATCTACTATCTCACCGGTCCTTCCCGCGAAGTCATCGAAAGCGGACCTTATCTCGAAGCATTCAAGGCACGTGGTCTCGAAGTCGCGTTCTTCACCGATCCGGTGGACTCGTATGTCCTCCAGTCGCTGCCTGAGTTCGCGGGCAAGAAACTCGTCGCCGCGGATCGTGGTGAGATCGAGCTCGATGACCTGGCCGATGGAAAGGACAAGCTCAGCGAAGCGGATTCGAAATCACTCACCGAATGGCTCAAGGAGAAACTCGGTGACAAGGTGGCTTCCGTGAACGTCGGCAAACGCCTCGTCGAAAGCCCGGTCGTCGCGCTGACTCCGAAGGATTCTCTCAACCCGCAGATGCGCGCGATGTTGAAATCGATGGGCCAGGAAGCGCCGGAGGAAAAGCCGACGCTCGAGATCAACGCCAGCCATGGTCTGGTGAAAAAGCTTTCCGAACTCAAGGACAGCGATCCGGATCTCGCCGAAGCCGTCGGTGTGCAGCTTGCCGACCAGGCGTTGCTCGCAGCAGGCCTTGTCGAGAATCCACAAGCCGTCGCCGCGCGGATGAACGCGCTGCTCGAACGGGTGATCAAGTGATTTGATATCTGTAGCGAAGCTTGTGAAAGCTTCGGTTGGTGGCGGTCCGGATCGATTTCCGGATCGCCATTTTCTTTGGCGTCCACCCAGCCGAATCTTTTACAAGATTCGCTACCCATTCACCGCAGACCGGATAGATACGGGAATGTCCGATGCGATTGAAAACCCATATGTCCTGACCGCCGAACGTGCGGAATCACCTCCGGCGACCTGGCTGGGCCGGATGAAAT
>DATLIO010000246.1:0-2163 GCA_035539355.1 Luteolibacter sp. | reverse complement strand
ATTCGAGGGTGACCGGTTTGATGAACGTCCATGGCACGGTTTCAGCGCGTGCTTTGGCGAGCCATTGGTTGAAAGCGGTGTCGACGGCCTGCTGGCGGCGCTCGTTTTCGGGGAGGTCCTGCGTGGGATTTGAGAGCGGTTTGCCGAAGGAAATGCGGACGCCGCCGATCGTGTGATGTCCGCCGAAATTCTGGGCGAGGGTGACCTTGAATTCACGGTCGCCGGGCGGTTGGGGCTTGGTGAGATGGAAAACGGCCGAGCGGTTCTTCTTCAGCGATCCGCCTTCGACCTGGACGGCCCAACCGGTGTCGGGCTTGCCATCGATGGCGGCGGCGACGGGATAACCGGATTGCTGGGCCTCGGCGTCGGCTTTCGAGAACGTGATCTTCTCCCAGTCGCCAGCCGCACCTTTGGGACGTGAGAACACTTCGATTTCACTGAGCACGAAATTGCCATGACCTGTTCGTCCGGGGCCGCCGGAAGCGATGTCGGGATCGGCGAGCGCTTCAACGCGGAGCCGGTCCGCTCCCGATGCGTTGCCGTTGAGAATCAGCTCATACGTGTCTTTCTCCGCACCTTGCGTGGTGAAGACGGCGGATTGATCGGATTTGATTTTCGGTTTCTCGCCGGAGGCGGAAGACGCGGATGCCAGCGACGGCGTCGACCAATCGGCATCCGGTTGTTTTTCCAGCGGCCATTTCGAAGGAAGGGCGGTGATGAGATCCTCGGCTTGTTCCGCACGGGCGGCTTCCTTGGCGGGGAGTGATGGATCGGGAAGATCCTGCTGGATGTCGTCGGCGTTGTTGAGGAACGCCATGATGCCGAAATATTCGGTGTGGAGGATCGGATCGTATTTGTGCGTGTGGCATTGCGCGCAGCCGAGCGTGAGGCCGAGCCAGGTGGTGCCGGTGGTGGAGACACGATCGGCCATCGCGTGGTAACGGAATTCGAGCGGATCGTTTCCGCCTTCCTCGTTGAGCATGCTGTTGCGATGGAATCCGGTGGCGGTGATGTCATCTGCCGAGGCATCGGGAAGCATGTCACCCGCGAGTTGTTTCACGGTGAAGGCATCGAAAGGCATGTCGTCGTTGATCGCGCGGATCACCCAGTCACGCCACGGCCAGATCTGGCGTTCACGGTCCTTTTCATAGCCGTTCGTATCGGCGTAGCGTGCGAGGTCGAGCCAGCGCCGGGTCCAGCGTTCGCCGTAGTGGGGCGATGCAAGCAGGCGGTCGACGAGTTTTCCGTAGGCGTCGGGCGACGTGTCGTTGATGAACGCCGCGGTTTCCTCCGGGGAAGGCGGCAGTCCGGTGAGATCGAGCGAGACGCGGCGGATGAGCTGGTATTTGTTCGCTTCCGGCGAAGGCTTCAGGTTTCCGGCGGCGAGTTTTTTGCCGATGAATTCGTCGATGGAGTGCGTGCCGGTGTTCTTCGGAGCGACGAACGCCCAGTGCGGTTGGTAGTCGGCTCCTTCGGCGATCCATCGTTCGAGGATTTTCTTCTCGTTGTCCGAGAGTTCCATTTTCGCGCTGGCCGGCGGCATGCGGTCGTCCGGATCTTCGGCGTGGAGGCGTTTGACGAATTCACTCTCCGCGGGCTTTCCGGGGACGACCGCGATTTCCCCGGACTTGCCTTCGCCGGTCGCGGCCTCGCGGAGATCGAGGCGGAGTTTGCCTTTGCGTGTCCCTTCGTCAGGGCCGTGACATTTGAAGCAGCGGTTCGAAAGGATCGGCCGGACGTCCTTGGCGAAATCAAGTTTCTCGGCGGCATGGGTGGTCGCCAGCGCGGCCATGAAAAGGCCGGAGGTGACGCGGAAGAGTGCGGTGGGTTGCCGGAAATCGACCATGGGTTTGCCCTTTTACGGAGGAAAGAGCGGGAATTCATCGGAAATGGACCGACTCTTTTCCACGATCCCGGAACGCTAGGTTTTCCGGGGGAACCCCGCAACCCGGGATTTTCCGGTGGGAGCGAGGCCTCAGCGGGCGATGAAGGCCCGCCATCCGCCGAGATGCGTGATCTCCTCCGCGCCTTCGATCGCGCGGGGTTCGGCGATGAAGCCGGGGACTTCCTCGCCGGATTCGAGCCGGATTTTCCCGATCCCGAGGGGCCCGGGGATCTTGCTCACGAAATCGCCGAAGGCGGCGGGTGAAAGCGACCAGACTT
>DATLIO010000245.1:0-6239 GCA_035539355.1 Luteolibacter sp. | reverse complement strand
TCTTTTAGTATTGGTTGTATGGGTTGCTGCTTGCGTCCCTCCCGCAGTCCGGTTGCTGACCGCGAAAGAGCCGGACGAAGGTGCCTGGCACGCCTTTCGGCCTGCCGGACCTATCCTTGGCGGTAGTTATTTACCTTTCTTAAGGATCTGTCCAGAGGGTTTTGGGCGGGCGAGTTACGCTCCGTGCGCGATGAGGGTTAGGGGCTGCGCCGAGGGAACGCAAGAGGAATGGCATGAATGTTTTGCGGAAAATCCACGACCGGTTGTTAGGTGGGATCCTGTGGCAAAGTTGGCACGGCCCTTGCTTTTGTTGCGGGGCCGCTTTGGGGGATCTGGATTCTCCAAACATCGAAGTGGCGCAACATCCGATCAACCCTGACCACCATGACCAGTCATTACCTGAATAAACTGCGAGCCCTGACGGCTGCGGCGATCGCTTTGGTCGCCATGCCGATGGTTACCCCCGCCTTCGGGCAAGAAACGCCGCCAGCGGCACCACCTCCCGCCGCGGCACCCGCCGCGCCTGAAGCGGCCGCCGCTCCCGCGACGCCCACCGTGGAAGAACGTCTCGCGGATATTGAGGCCTACATGAACAACGTCGCCCGTCCTGAAAAGGCCAGCGGAGCCACTTCATTGGTCGCAGGTCCCGGCCCTGGCCACAATGCCTGGCAAATGGTCAGCACGGCTCTCGTCCTTTTCATGACCCTTCCCGGTCTGGCCCTGTTCTACGGTGGTCTGGTCCGCAAGAAGAACGTCCTCTCGGTCCTCGCCCAGTGTCTTGCCTGCGCGTGTGTGATCACCCCGATCTGGTATCTCTGCGGTTACTCCCTGTCCTTCGGCGTCGATGCCAAGAGCGCTTTCTTCGGTGACTTCAGCAACGCCCTCTTCAAAGGTGTCGAGCCTGGTGCGGTCGGCGCCGGCTACTACTGGATCTCGGACGGCATGTGGGCCATGTTCCAGCTCACCTTCGCGATCATCACTCCGGCTCTGATTGTCGGTGCGATCGCCGAGCGCATGAAATTCATCTCCATCATGGCCTTCATCGTCCTCTGGATGTTCGCCGTCTACTTCCCATTCGCCCACATGGTGTGGTCGACCGTCGGTTTCATGTGCGGACCGCTCAACCCTGAAGCGGGCATCAAGGCGATCGACTTCGCCGGTGGCACCGTGGTTCACATGACCTCCGGCTGGAGCGCCCTGGTTCTCTGCATCATCCTCGGCAAACGCCAAGGTTTCGGCAAAGAGCCGATGAGCCCGCACAGCATGGTTCTCTGCATGGTCGGCACCGGCATGCTCTGGGTCGGCTGGTATGGTTTCAACGCCGGTTCCGCCCTCGGCGCCGATGCGATCGCAACCAACGCCTTCGTCACCACCACCCTCTGCGCCGCCACCGGTGGTCTCTTCTGGGCCCTCACCGAGTGGATCTTCAAAGGCAAGCCGAGCGTCCTTGGTTTCTGCTCCGGCATCGTCGCCGGTCTGGTTGTGATCACTCCTGCCGCCGGTTTCGTCACCGCGACCTCCTCCATGATCATGGGTGTCTTCGCCGGTATCGTTCCCTTCCTTGCGGTTGCCTACCTCAAGAAAATGCTCGGATATGACGATGCTCTCGACACCTTCGGTGTTCACGGGGTGGGTGGCACCATGGGTGCGATCCTCACCGGTGTCTTCGCCGATGAGAAAGCCAACTCGGTGGTTGCCGGCCTGAAAGACGGTCTGGTTGTCGAGCAGCTCAAGGCAGTCGGCCTCACGGTTGTCTGGAGCGTGGTCGCCACCGTGGTCATCACCTTCATCGTGAAAGCAGTGTTCGGTCTCCGCCCATCGCAAGAGGATGAGGAAACCGGCCTCGACCTCGTCGATCACGGCGAGCAAGGCTACGAAGGCCACTGATCTTCCGATCGGATACTCCCACGGGCGGACCTGCGAAGGTCCGCCCGTTTTCGTTTGCAGGAAAGCCGCCGGAACGTTCCCTTTGCTCCGTGAAACACAAGCGGCTCCGCATGACCCTCTACGCCTTGTTGGGCCTGTCGGCGCTTTTCGCCGCCGCTTCGTGGTTCATCCCCTACGAATGGAGCCCCGATCCCGCGGCAAGGTTCAAGATCGCCGCCACCCAGGTGAAACGGGACCGCGATTATTATTGGATCACCGTGCATCTGAAGAAATCCGGCCAGGCGGACCACGACCTGATGAAGCCCGTCCGGTTGATCCCCGGTCTGCTCGATGAAATCGAACCCGCTGACGTCACCTTCGCCGGATCCCCCGAAACCGGGACGAATGAGATCTGGGTGAAATTCTGGATCCACCGCGATCGCACCTTCGGTCCTCTTTTTCTGAAAATCAATGATGGCAGGCTCAACGTGAAAACGAGCGAAGCGATGCCAGCCATCGGAGATGCCATGATGAGAACGTTCACCTCACCCCGCTGGTAAAGATGCCCTGGCTCCTCATCGACAACTCCAACACCCGCACGAAATTCGCGCTGGGTGACGAAAACTCGCTGCTGGAATGGCGGGGCGTCCTGCCAACCGCGGAGATCGACCCGGAGGCCCTGAAATCGGTGGTATCGGGGGTCACCTTCGACGCCGTTCTCATCGGGTCCGTGGTTCCTGCCAAGCGGGAGATCCTCAGATCGTATTTCGAGGCGGACCATCCCGTTCATCTTCTCAGCCATCGGAGCCCACTCGGCATCGGCGTCGATTATCCCTTGCCTGAACAGATCGGCGCGGACCGGCTGGCGAATGCGGTCGGCGTCCGTGAACGGCACGGAGCGCCTGCGATCGTGATCGATTTCGGCACGGCCGTGACGTTCGACATCGTTTCCGGAGAACCGGCCTATTGCGGCGGAGTCATCGCTCCCGGGCTGGGCGCGATGTCCGGCTACCTTTCGAAAAAGACCGCGCTGCTTCCTGAAATCGAACTGGTCGATCCCGGATCGGCGATCGGCAAATCGACCTCCCATGCGATGCAGGCCGGAGCGGTTTACGGTTACCGCGGCCTCGTGCGTGGCATCCTTGAAAAGCTTCTCTCGGAACTCCCCGGAAACCCCAGAATCGTCGCGACCGGCGGCGATGCGGCCTTGATCGCGCAAGGATTGCCGGAGATCGGCGCCGTCGATCCCGATCTCACGCTGGACGGCCTGCGCCACATCGCGAAACGGGTTTTCCGTTAGGACAGAAAACGCGTGTCATTCCGCCGTGATTCGGGTGGGATGGCCCCGGAAATGAGTGACACACCTCTTGCGATTGGCATCGATTTTGGCGGAACGTCGGTGAAGACCGGCGTCGTTTATGGCAGCGACATCATCGACCACGCCCCGCCGATCGCGACCCCCGAATTCGAAACCGCGGCCGACCTGATTGATGCGATCGCCCGCACCGTCGAGGATCTGCGCCAGCGCCACCCCAGCATCGCGGCCATCGGCGTCGGCATGCCCGGTTTTGTGAATTTCGAAAGCGGCACGGTTTACGGCCTCACCAACGTCCCTGGCTGGGACAACCTGCCTTTGAAAAGCCTTCTCCAGGGGAAAACCGGTCTGCCGGTCACCGTGGAAAACGACGCGAACTGCATGGCTTTCGCCGAGTGGAAACGGGGCGCGGGCCGTGGTTACAACCACATCATCTGCATGACCCTCGGCACCGGCGTCGGTGGAGGCGTCATCGTGAACGGCCAGATGGTCCGTGGTTCGCGCCACGGTGCGGGCGAGATCGGCCAGACATCCATCGATTACAAAGGCCGCCACGGGCACTACGGGAATCTCGGCGCGCTGGAAGACTACGTCGGCAACAACGAGATCACCGCGACCGCGAAGGCGGCTTACGAAGCCGCGGGATCGCCCCGCAGCCTCGAAACCTGCACGCCGGCCGCCCTGGCATCCGCCGCTCTGAACGGCGACCCGATCGCCCTCAACATCTGGGAGGAAACCGGCCGCATGATCGCCACCGCGGCGATGAACTGCTGCTGGCTGCTCAATCCCGAAGCCATCATCGTCGGTGGCGGCGTCGCCAAGGCGGGCGATCTGATTTTCGGGCCGATCACCCGGCATCTGCACGCCCAGCTTTCCGGACCGTTCAAGGACCATCTCCAGATCATCCCCGCGAAATTCGGCAACGAGGCGGGCATCGTCGGGGCCGCGGTGCTGGCGCTGGAAACCGCGGGTTACCCGGTTAGCGCTTGAAGAAAGCATTTGGACTTTCACCGGATCGCGTCTAACTACGGAAACCATGCAAGCTGACCCTTCTTTCGATCGCCGGAACTTCATGAAACTCGGAGCCCTCGCCGCCACCGCCGCGATCATCCCGGGAACCGCCGCGGCCGCCGATGCCTACAAGCTCGATCCGCTGCCATACGCTTTCGACGCCCTCGCCCCGCACATCGATGCGAAGACGATGGAGATCCATCACGGCAAGCACCACGCGGCCTACATCAAGAACCTCAACGAGGCCCTCGCGAAGGACCCGAAACTCGCCGAAAAACCGCTGGCAGCCCTGCTGGGTGATCTTCCTTCCGTCAGCGACGAAGCGCTCCGCACGACCATCCGCAACAACGGCGGCGGTCATTGGAACCACGACTTCTTCTGGAAGACCCTCACCCCCGCCGACAAGTCGGGCAAACCCGCGGGTGATCTCGCCAAGGCGATCGACGAAGCCTTCGGATCGTATGACGAGTTCAAGAACGCGTTCGGCACCGCCGCGGCGAAACGTTTCGGTTCCGGCTGGGCATGGCTCATTTCCCAGAACGGCAAACTCAAGATCGTCAGCACCGCCAACCAGGACAACCCGGCGATGAAAGGCATCGTTCCGGATGCCGATCTCGGAACCCCGATCATCGGCCTCGATGTCTGGGAGCACGCTTATTATCTCAACTACCAGAACAAGCGTCCGGATTACGTGGCCGCCTGGTGGAACATCGTCAACTGGGACGAAGCGGGCAAACGATTCGCGGCGAAGTGATTTCCGATTCATCAGAAAGGGCGGCTGCGAAGCCGCCCTTTTTCGTGTCAGGGAGTGAGCCAGACTTTCAACCGGTAGAACATCGGAGTCGATCCACGCGCCGTGACGTAGTTCACCGTTTGGTTCGCTCCGGTGATGTCGCTGTAACCCGGAGGCGATGACCAACTGCCCGAACCGAGCGAAGGGCTCGCTTCGATCGCGTAGTGGCGGGTCCGTCCGCTGTAACCCGCGCCCGTGGCTTGTCTGGCGGTGAAGGTCAGCGAGACGTTTGATCCTGACAAGGACATCGCCATCGGCGGATTTTCACGGGTCAAAGCCAGCGTGCCGAAAACATACTCCTTCGTGTTGTCCGTTCCGTCGCCATCGGGATCGGCGGTTGGTCCGGAGATGTTCGCGTCCGCCAGTTGGGTGGAGTTGAACTGCGACGTTCTCCAATCGGCGAACGTGTTGTTCGCGCTGATCGTGAGGGTGGCTGGGTCCGAAAAGGAAATGATCGTCCCGCGTTTCACCATCACCATGTAAGTGGTCGTGGTGGTTAATGCCGGCGTGGTGTAGTTGGGCGAAGTGGCACCCGAGATTTTGACCGCCGTCGCCGGGTTGTTTCCTCTGAACCATTGGTAGGTCAGGGGAGAGCCGGTGGCGGTGACACTGAGGGTTCTTGTGGAGCCGCTCGTGATGCTCGCGGATGCCGGATGGGTCGTAATGACCGCAGGGCCGACGATGATGGTGAAATCCTGGGTCAGTGAGACATCGGTTTGGAACGTTCCCCGGTAGGCAGTGACACGCAGAGGATACTCTCCTTCTTCGGTGGGGGTGCCGACGATGATTCCGGCGGCGCTGTTGGAAAGGTCGGGATAGGAAAGTCCCGGCGGCATGGGGAAATCATAGCTCCAGCTTTTCGCGTTGCCGATCGTTCCGACGGGTTGGAACTGGATCGGTTCGCAAATGAACTGGCTGGTGCTTGGGTCGGTGATGAATTGGAACCTCGCTCCGACGGCAGTGTTGATCGTCAGGGAATTTGGCTGCGGATAGGTCTGGACCACACCGCTCGCTCCCGAAACCGAATCATACGCACCCAGCCCTGCGATCGTCGCGATGGTCCACTTGGCGGCTTCTCCGCCACCGGCGAAGCCGATGATCTTCGCTTCCGGAAGCAGCATCTGCACGAACGGCGACCGCTGGAACAGCAGAAGCAGCGGGCTGAGCCGGTTGTAAAGCCGGCGTAAGATGACACGTGGGTTTTTCATCAAACAGGAAATCAGTTGAAACCGCAATGACCGATCACGCCTATTT
>DATLIO010000244.1:0-5403 GCA_035539355.1 Luteolibacter sp. | reverse complement strand
GTTGAGGAAGAGGTAGTAGAGTCCCTTGTGCTTGTAGATCCACGGGGCCTCGATGGATTGGCCCGCGGCGAGTGGAGTCATGGGCTCGTCGGGTTTGAGGCGCTTGCCGGTCTTTGGGTCGAGTTCGACGAGCTTCAGGCCGCTCCACTGCGAGCCGAAGGATAGCCACAGCTTGCCATCGTCATCGAGGAAGATGGCGGGATCGATGGTGTTGAAGTCGCCGCCGTCGCGGGATTGGACGACAGGCCCGTGATCTGTCCATTTGAAGGCGGCGTCCTTGGGATCGAGGGTGGGATTGGTCGCCAGGCCGATGGCTGAGTGCATTGCGCCGAAGCTGGAGACGGAGTAGTAGAGGAGATACTGGCCGCCGACCTTCATGAGGTCCGGTGCCCAATAGACGCCGTCGTTCTTAGGGACCTCTTTGGCGATCCACTCCGGGGCCTTGTCGAAGACGCGAGGTCCGCGCTCCCAGGTGACGAGGTCTTTCGAGTGCAGTGTTGGCACTCCGCGGCCAGTGTAGAAGCACCAGTAGGTGTCGCCATCGTGAACGATGGTGGAGGGATCGCGAGCGGTGACGCCGCGACTGGCGGTGGCTTCGAGGGGGCCGCCGGGGGTGGATTTGTTTGGCTCCTCCGCGAACGAGAATCCAGCGAAGGAAGCAGCCGCAATGAGCGCGATGCGGCAGGACGAGATGGTGATATTTCGGGTGCGGCTAGTCCGGTGCATGAGACGAACACAAAGCTCGCACCAAGACGAAACAAGGGAAAATCCAAGCGGAGGCTCGCAAGAGGTGCCGAAGAAAAAGCGCGGGCCCGCTTTCGCAGGTCCGCGCTTTGGAAAGATCCGGTGCTTGTTAGAGCAGCTCTTGGACGAGTTTCTCGAGCTTCACGATGTCGGCCGAGAAGGCGCGGATGCCTAGGGCGGTCTTCTCGGTGGCCATGGCGTCTTCGTTGAGGGCGAAGCGGAAGGCCTTCTCGTCGAAGGTGACCTTTTCAAGTTCGGCGGAGGCGGAAGCTTCCGGGGAAATGCGGCGCTCAAGCGGCTCGGTGGAAGCGGCAAGCTCGGCGAGCAGGCCGGGGCTGATGGTGAGCAGGTCGCAGCCGGCGAGGCTGGTGATTTCGCCGGTGTTGCGGAAGGAGGCACCCATGACTTCGGTCTTGTAGCCGAACTTCTTGTAGTAGGTGTAGATCTGCTTCACCGAGATCACGCCCGGGTCTGCGTCGCCTTCGTAGGTCTGGCCGGTGGAGGCCTTGTACCAGTCGAGGATGCGGCCGACGAATGGCGAGATGAGCTGGACGCCAGCTTCGGCGCAGGCGACGGCCTGGGCGAAGGAGAACAGCAGGGTGAGATTGCAGTGGATGCCTTCCTTCTCGAGGACTTCGGCAGCCTTGATGCCTTCCCAAGTGGAGGCGATCTTGATGAGGATGCGCTCCTTGGCGATGCCTTCCTTGGCGTAGGCGTCGATCAGGTGGTGGGCCTTGGCGATGGTGCCTGCGGTGTCGAAGGAGAGACGGGCGTCGACTTCGGTCGAAACGCGGCCGGGGACGATTTTGAGGATTTCCAGACCGAACAGGATGAGGATCCGGTCGAGGATGGTGTCGATGAGCGCCTGTCCGACCAATCCGGAGGATTTGCCGTCGGCGATGGCCTGGTCGATGAGGTGGCGGTATTCCGGTTTTGCCGCGGCCTGGAGGATGAGCGACGGGTTGGTCGTCGCGTCACGAGGCTGGTAGGCCTTCATGGATTCGAAATCGCCGGTATCGGCGACGACGGTGGTGAACTGCTTGAGTTGGTCGAGCTGGTTGGCACTCATTTGCATACAACTACGACTGCCTTGCCGCGGAGGAAAGTTGAAAAGCCGCGATCGCCCGGATTCGCCATGAGAACGATTCAGGGCCGATATGAATCGTCCGCCGGAGGACGCAGGACCGCCCGAATGCGGCGAAACACGAGGGCTCCTGAAAGGCCGCCGAGAACATCGGCCATCCAGTCATACGGATCATTTCCGCTGCGGCCGGGGACGAAGCTCTGGTGATATTCGTCGAGGGCGCCGATCAGGGCAATCAGGAGAGTGATTCGGAGAATCAAACGCGGCCGATGGGGATTTGATCCTGATCCGACGCAAGCGGCGGTGAGGAGAAACCCACCGGCGGCGAAGTAGATGAAATGGGCGATTTTATCCGACCATGGAATGTCGGGCAGATCCTGCAGGTCGCCCGTGCGGGAGGAGAGTGTCCAGAGAAGGCCTGCCCACAGACCGAAGGCCGTCCACCGGAACCATGAACTCCGGAAGAGCCGGTGGAGGTTCACGGAGGGGATGGGAGTGGAAATTGAGAAACCGGACACGGATCAGGCGTCCGATCCACGGATCACTGCTTACGCATTTCCTCCTCGAGACGCTCGGCCAGCCACTGTTTCATCATCGATTGGTAGTTGAGGAAACGGGAGCGGGCGATGCGCTTGATGCGCGAGAGCATGCGGGGATCGAAACGAAGGGTGATGGTCGTCGATTCACGGGAATCCGCCTCGTGGACGGAGGAGGACATGAGACGGGCGTCGAGTTCGTGGTTCGCCCAGAACTGGGCTTCGGCGGCTTCGTCGGCGAACTCGGGGATGTCTGACCAGCGGGAAATGGAATTCATGGTATCGGTGGGATTAACGGAACTCCGCGTACTTACGGTCATAGAATTTCTGCTCTCCTTCGGTCATGTCTCGGGCGGCGATCACGCGGATGACTTTGCCGTCGGTGCCGAAGCAGAAGAAAAGGTAGCGGTCCGCGACCGTGCGGCCGAGGGAGTAATAACGCGACGCGCCATCGCTCCGGTCGTTGTCGGGAAGAAAGCGAACGGAGAAAGGGTCCTCGAACGCTTCTTCAAGCTCTCGCGGCTTGATTGAGCGAAGATCGAATTGGACGTCGATGAGGTCGAGTTCCATGGGGTTGAAATTGGTGGGTCTGTTAGGAAAGTGCAATCTATTCGGTCAAAACGGAGAATTATTTCCGCTGTAACACGACGAGATGGTTGTTGAAAGGGGTGCCGCCCCAGAGTGGGGTGATCGTCACGTTTCCGAAAGGGGAAAGAATCCGTGAAAAATCGTCGGCTGTCGGATAATGGGTCGGCGCGGCCTTCATCCAGAACGTCGCTTTCGCGAGGATGTCGCCGGCGACGGTCACGCGGAACCGCCAGGAAGTGTCGCGGAGACCCGAGCGGATGATGAGTTTTCCGCCGGGTGCGGTGTGGGTGGCGGCCTGTGAGAGAAGGGTTTCCTGCTGTTCCGGCGTGAAGAACTGGAGGATGTCGAGGATCGTGACGTTGCCGGAATGTTCGGGCAGGCCGTTGCGGGCGTCGTGGAAGGCGAAGGAGAGTCCGTCGAATCCGGAGACGGCGATGGCGTTGTTCGCGTTTTTGATCTTGTGGGAATCGTAGTCGAAACTGTGGATCGGAAAGGTGCTGCCTTTTTCCCGGAGATAGTAGGCGAGGACGCCGAGCCCGCAGCCGAGGTCGAGCAGCGGGAGTGCGCTGCCGTTGAGCTCGCGGTCGATGGCGTCATAGAGCGGATCCGTCGCGAGCTTCGAGCGGACGTAGTAGTAATGACCCTTTTCGGGGAAAAGACGGGCGATGCGTTTGTGGATGGAATCGCTCAAGCGCTGGGTGGGTTGAGATGTTCAAGTGGATTCCCGCCACGGAGAACGAGCAGCGGGATCCGGATGATGAATCCGAAAAGGAGCCGCGCATGCATCCAGGTGAGCAGGGTGTTGTCGCGGAGATAGCGGAATTGTGAAATGCCGCCCTCTTCCTTGCTCGGATAGCGCACGGGAGTCGGAAGATTGAGGATCGGCACACCATGCCAGGCAAGGCGGACCGCCACTTCCGGGTCGAAATCGAAACGGCGGGCGAACGGAGTTGATTCCATCACTTCAAGCAGCGGCGCGGCCGGGTAGAGGCGCATGCCGAAAAGCGAATCATCGATGCCCCAGCCGAGGGTTTCCAGATTCGCCCAGAAATTGGAGATCTTGCGGCCGTTGACGCGCAGCGCCGGTGCGGATGCATCGAACACCGGTCTGCCGAAAATCGCGGCTTCGGGATGGGCGGCGGACCATTCGAAAAATTTCGACACGCTGGTGGCGGGATGCTGTCCGTCGGCGTCCATCGTGAGGACATGGGTGTAGCCGGCGGCAAGGGCTTCGCGGAGTCCGTAAAGAACGGCAGAGCCTTTTCCCGAGTTCTTTTCCAGTTTCAGGATCCGGAAATCCGGAACCGATGAAGTTTCGAGATCGGTGATGAGATCGGGGGAGCCGTCGGTCGAGCCATCGACAACCAGCCAGAGAGGGAGATCGAGTGAAAGTGCGTTGGCGACGGTTTCGCGGAGAATCGGGCCGGTGTTATAAGTCGGGATCAGTATGAGAGGTCTCGGTACGGCCATGTGCGGGAGTGATTTAACCGTCCACGGAGCTTCCGGCAAGTGCGGGAGCAGTCAGGGATCAATCTGGCGTCTCAGGGGATCGGGCCGGGACAATTCCAGCTCGTAGACCGCCTGGAGCCGCCGGGTGAGTTCGGCCGCGGATTCGCCGTCGCGGGCGAAAATGGGTTCTCCGGTCTCGACCGAAATATGGATGGGGAAAACAGGGGGCCTCCAGAACGGCCAGCCTTTCTGGAGGAAGCGGGAATTGCAGCGGATGAAAACCGGGTAGATCGGGACCTTCGCGCGGATGGCGATGAGCGCGCAGCCGCCTTTGAGGGGATTGATCCAACGGGCGGATGGGATCGTCCGCGTTCCTTCGGGGAAAAGCAAAAGCTGGCCGCCGCGGGCAAGCGCATCCGCGGCGTCGCGGATCATGTGGGTGATGGAGCCGTTCGGAATATATCCGGCCAAGCGTGAACCGCCGCCGAGAAACGGATTCCTCATGATCGACTTCTTCATCACGCAGATGGTCCGGGGCAGCCGCGCGATGACGAAAACGGCGTCCCAGAGCGACGCGTGGTTGGGAGCGAGGATCAGCGGTTCCTGGATTTTCGCCAGGCGATCAAGCGCGGACAAATCGGCTCTCAGAAGATCCGTAGCACGGAGATATGCGGTGAAAATGCGGAAGATGATATGATGGATATATCGTCCGAGTTTTTCGCCCGCAGGTTTCGGGAGGATGAACGAAAGCGTGCCGCTGAAAACCGTGACAAGCAGACCGAAAATCCCGAAGTAGGTCAGCCCGACCGCCATCGCCAGCCAATCCCTCGGAATGCGGAGCAGCGCCCTGCGTCGCGTCGTTTCCTGACGGATCGGGGATAGGGCGCTTGGATCGGCGGGTTGCAAAGAAGGTATGGGGGCGGAATTAGAAGCATATGGTGAACAAAATTCACCGGACTGGTCGATTCTATTTTCCACCGGCAAGTGCGGGTGCTTGCCAAG
>DATLIO010000243.1:0-13470 GCA_035539355.1 Luteolibacter sp. | reverse complement strand
TTCCCGGATTTGGAAATCGCGCGCTCGACGTTGGCACCCGCCGGCGCCTTTGCGGCCGCATCCTGGTCGGCGGCGGTCTGTTTCAGCTTCGATTCCTCACGCTTTCCACCGTAGCCGATGTAGGTCTTGTTCAGCTCGATCCCCAGCTCGGCGATCTCCTTGTCCTGCGGCGCGGGAATCGCCGCGACGGCCTTGTCCTGATCGATGACGAGGTATTTCCCCTCGGCGAGGGCCGCTCCGTCATGCCACGAACCACGGATGCCTTCCTCACGGTTGCCGCAGTGGATCGTGTTGACGATGACGCCTTTCGAAATGGCTTCCTTGCAGGCACTGCGGGCGTCGACCGATCCCTGGGTGAACGGCTCGTTGCCGGCGATGAAGATGACCTTGTAGGTCTCCTTCGACTTGTCCCAGTCCAGATCCGAAAGCGACCGCTGGATCACCGCACCGCAGTATTCCTCACCACCGTTCGTTTTCAGCGCGAACAGCTCGCGGCTCAGTTCATCGAGATCGCGGCCGAGTGGTTCGACGAGGCGGATGTATTGGTTCGCGACGCTGAGGCCGCTGTTTCCGTATTCGTAAAGCGCGACTTCGACGAAAGGCGTTTCGCCATCGCGTTTGGCCGCGGTGAAGGTGTTCACCACTTTCCAAAGCTGGCTTTTCGCCTGATCGATGAGACCGTCCATGCTGCTGGAGGTATCGAGAAGGATCGCGATCTGGACCTTGTTCTGGTCCGGCCGCGGATCGGTGCCGGGTTTCGGATCTTCCTTGGCGGAAACAGGCAGTGCGAGGGCGGCGAGCGCGCCGAAAACGAGAGAATAGTTGGTTTTCATGACGCCTCATGGTGGGTCCGGCCCGGCGATCCGTCCGTTAAGGCATTGTAAAATCCACGGGCCTTTCCAGTTGCCGGGAACACCGTAAATCAAGGACGATCCACGATCATGTGGGAGCTTTTGCAGCAACAGCAGATTTACGAAGCGAAAGGTGACGCGCGAAAAGCGGTTTCCAAGATCGACAATCTGGAAACGAAAGTAGGGATTGCTGAAGATCGGATCGAACGCCTGAGCCTGGCATGTCAGGCCATGTGGGAGCTGCTGCGCGACCATACCGGCGTCACCGAAGAACAACTCTACGACAAGGTTCTCGAGATCGACGTGCGGGACGGAGCACTGGACGGAAAAATCGAAAACGAGGTGATCAACTGCCCGCACTGCGCACGCAAGACGAGCACCCACCGGATGCGCTGCATTTACTGCGGCAAGGGCATCCGTTCGAACCATCCGTTCAAAGCCTGATCAGGGAGCGGAAACTTTCTTGATCGGCTTCAGCACGTTCCAAGCGGTCACCCATTCATGGTTGGTCCGGGTGAATCCCTGCTCGATGAGCCGCTTCTGCATGTCCGGGTAGTGCGCGGCACCATAAAAGATCCCGACGTTTTTCCGCCCCGCGGCCAACTCGCGATCGAGCACTTCAAGGCAGCGCACGTTCCGGTCGCCGATGATCACATTGTCCCCCGCGAGGCCCGCGATCTGGTCGTCACCACCGCCCAGCGTGTGGATGAGCGAAAGTTTCAGCAGATCCGGGCGCTTCGCGAACAGTCCGTAGACGAACTTCAACGGGTCCGGAACCGTTCCGTTCTTTTCCGCGCTGAGCATGAACTGGAAAATCGATTCGCCGCGTTCCTCCTGTTTCTCGACGAATTCCCGCTCGGTCAGATCGGCGTGGAGGAAATTCTTCGCGTGGTAGTCGATGAAGTCCACCTGTCCGACCAGCTTCAGCATCTTCGCCGTCTTGTCGTAGATCGCGTGCAGCACGTTGGTTTCCTCCCCCTCCGCCTGCTCGTCCTCGGGGACCGGGCCGGGTTTGATATGCTCCCCTCCGATCATTTCGAAAAGCAGGACTTCGTAGCCGGCGAAGCGCTCGTTCAGGGCTTCATAGTATTTCCGGTCGCCGATGTGCACCGCACCGATCAGGTCCACTTTCACCCCGTCTTTCTCGAAACGGGTGACGGCGGTCTGCAGCCGGGCCGCCTTCGCATCCTCGTCCACCCGGATGAATTGCCCGTCGTCCGCCCGCAGCGGCCCGGAAAAGGCGAAAAACGCGGCGGCAAGGACGGCGAATCGTTTCATGGCGGATGGTGCTAATTCTTGCATCCGAAGCCTCCCGGAGCGAGGGATTTGTCGGGCGCCACGCGGCGACCGTTGCCGACGCCCGGATTTTCGAATACACCCTGCTGGAAATGAACCACGCGCCGCTGCGATACTGCCCGGATTTGCTCCGCTACACCCGCCGGATCACCCGTGAGGTGATGGTCGGGAATGTCGGCATCGGCGCTCACCATCCGATCCGGATCCAGTCGATGATCACCTCCGACACCCGCGACACCGAGGCTTCGGTGAAACAGGTGCTCGACCTCGCGGAAGCCGGTTGCGAGATCGTCCGGATCACCGCCCAGACCCGGATTTACGCGGCCAATCTCGAGAACATCGCCCGGGAAGTCCGCGCCGCCGGTTGCAACGTCCCGCTCGTCGCCGACATCCATTTCAAACCGGACGCGGCGATGGAGGCCGCCAAGTGGGTGGAGAAAGTCCGCGTCAACCCGGGCAACTACGCCGACAAAAAGAAATTCGAGATCCGCGAATACACCGACGCCGAATACGAGGAGGAGCTCGAGCGCATCCGCGAGGAATTCACGCCGCTCGTCCATCTCTGCAAGGACCTCGGCCGTGCCATGCGCATCGGCACGAACCACGGCTCGCTTTCCGACCGGATCATGAACCGCTACGGCGACACGCCGCTCGGCATGGTCGAAAGCGCGTTCGAGTTCGCGCGGATCGCCCGCGACAACGACTACCACAATTTCGTGTTCTCGATGAAGGCCTCGAACCCGAAGGTCATGATCGAGGCCTATCGTCTGCTCGTCGCCCGTCTCGAGGCCGAAGGCGCGGACTGGAACTATCCGATCCATCTCGGCGTCACCGAAGCCGGCGACGGCGAGGACGGCCGCATCAAGAGCGCCATCGGCATCGGTTCGCTGCTCGCCGATGGCATCGGCGATACGATCCGCGTTTCGCTCACCGAGGACGCCGTCCATGAAATCCCGGTCGCAAGGGCGATGGCGAGACCGTTCAACGAGAAGCCGGCCATTTCCGACACTCCCGTTTCCGAATTCACGCCCTCCTACGATCCGTTTTCCTACGAGAGACGTCGTAGTTCCGTCTTGAACATCATGGGCCACGATCTGGGTGGTGACAAAACCGTCCGTGTCTTCACCACGCAGGAACGCTGGAATGCCGTCGCCCACAAGATTTCCTCAATGGGTGATTTCAAGCCGGAGATCATCTTCGAGAAATCCGGTGCCATCGAGATCGATCCGCGCGATGTCGACGCCATCTCAAAACTCAACGACCTGACCGAACCGCAACTCATCACCGTGAAGGATGGGATCGGCCTCGAGGTCATCCATGCTTTCCGGCAGCTCGCGTTCGAGGCGGATCCGCGGCATCCGATCCTTCTCAAGGACACGCTCGATCCACCATCCGGTGACACGGATTTCCTCGAAGCGCTTCTTCCCGCATCGCGCAATCTCGGTTCGCTGCTTTGCGATGGCATTGGTGACGCAATCCTGGTCCGTGGCGAGACCGCCCCCGGCCAATCGCTGCGCCTCGCCTACAACATCCTCCAGGCGTCCGGAAACCGCATTTTCAAAACCGACTACGTCGCCTGCCCGAGCTGCGGACGGACGTTGTTCAACCTCCAGTCCACCACCCAGAAAATCCGCGCCGCCACCGGGCATCTCAAGGGCGTGCGCATCGCGGTGATGGGCTGCATCGTCAACGGCCCCGGTGAAATGGCGGACGCCGATTTCGGCTACGTCGGCGGCGCGCCGAACAAGATCAACCTCTACGTCGGCAAGACGCCGGTGAAGTTCAACATCCCCGAGGATGAAGCCGTCCACCGCCTTGTCGACCTGATCAAGGAACATGGCAAATGGGTCGATGCCCCCGAACCCGTCGCCGCTGAAATCTGAAGCATCATGGCCGATCCCGGCACACTCACGCAAACACTCGAGGAGGTCGCCACCGCCTCGCCGTGGAACGTGATCGTCCATGATGATCCGGTGAACCTCATGGGTTACGTCACGTTCGTGCTGATGCGGATTTTCGGCTACGACGAAAAGAAGGCCTCCATCCTGATGATGCAGGTCCACAAACAGGGTCGTTCGGTCGTCTGGTCCGGAGAACTCGAGAAGGCCGAGTTCTACGCGCAGCAGCTTCAGGCGCATCAGCTGAAAACCTCGCTCGAGAAAGCGGAATGAAAGTCTCACCGACGCTTGAAGGCGGCCTGCGCATCGATGCCGAAGACCTCGGTGACTGGGAGGTCCTGCACGCCATCCTCCATGACGCCAAACGCGGCGATGCGGACCTCGCCTCCGACCTCGGCGGATTGATCTCTGAAGAAGCCGGTGCCGAGGATTGGCGCGAGTATGTGATCCCGGATCTCCGCAGCGAGTTCGAGCATCAGCTCGATAAAGTCGCCGGCACCATCGAATCCGCGATGGAGCAAACCGGCGGCGCCCCCGGTCCGATCTGGATCAGCCGCGCCGATGGCTTCCTTTGGTACGGGGCCCTCAACCAGGCCCGCCTCGCCATCGAGGAACTCCATCACTTCGGCCCGACCGACAACGTCTCCATGGAGGATCTCCCACCCGCAAGGAGATCCGCCTTCTTCCGCTCGCAGTTCTACCTCGCGATCCAGAGCCTGCTGTTGGATCACGTGATGCGTTAGAGAGCCGCTCCGGTCCCGGCACGTGATCGGAAATTTTTCATGAATAGGGTGAACCCAACATTCGTTTCACCTGATGTCATGAAAACGATAACAACTCTCGCCCTTGGCGCCATTCTCGTCGGTTCAGCTGGTATTGCTGAAGCAGGTCCTTTGGATTTCCTCTTCGGTGGCAACCGTCACGACCATCGCGACGATCACCGCCATGAACATCGCGACGATCGCTACCACGACCGTGATCACGGCCGCCGTCCGATGAGCACGGAAGCCCGCGCCCAACTCAGGCTCCGCGAACTCGGTTACTATCGTGGTCCGGTCGACGGCTCGTTCGGCCGCAGTTCGAAAGCCTCGCTCATCCGGTTCCAGCGCGACCGCCACCTCCGCCCCACCGGCTGGCTCGACGAAAGAACCCGTCGTGCCCTGAGGATCTGAGACCCCATTTTGAAACGGAATCACCCCGCGGTCCGGCAACGGTCCGCGGGTTTTCGTCTGTTAGGGCTTTGACGTTCACCCGAACATGTGGAAGCTCGCTGCCTGTCCTTGCCCGAACCCGAAAACATCCAGTCATTCCTCGCCTCCGGGCATTGGAAGGAGCGCTTCGACGACGAGATCCTCGCCGCCGCCAATCCCTTCGTTTCCAAGGCACGCGACCTGAAAGTGACGGGCTCCGACGGCAGTTCGGCGACGCTTTCCGCGGCGGTCGCGAACGAGGAAACATCGGTGGAAATGTGGGTGACGGATGGTTCGTGGGATTTTGAAACGTCCTGCGGATGCGAAGTGGGATCGTTCTGCCATCACGCGGCGGCGTTGATGATGAAAGCCGCCAGGGAACGGGACGTCGCGAAACTCGCCGGCAGACCCGCGGCGAAGGAACTCGCCGCCGCATTGCCGACCGCGAGGGATCTGATGAAGGACCCGCCGGAAGATCTTCCGCTTCTGACGTTCGAGCCACGCTTCGAACTCCATGTCACCCGCCAACCCGCCGACCGGGCCACCCGTTTGCTGCTCCAATCCCTCGGCCAGGCCGAGCCGGAGATGTGGATCTCCGCCGAGGCGTCGGTGATCTACGACAAGCACCGTAGTTCGCTGCGATCCGCGGCGCCGGAGTGGACCACGCCGGTTCAGATCGATGGAAAGCCCGCGTTGATCCGCCATGACGCCGGCGCCGAAACCGCCGCCGCCCAGCAACTGCGCGACACGGGGCTTTCCTCGCTGCATTCCAATCCATCGTGGCGCTTTCTCCTCAATCTCAAGGCGAAGGACGCCGGCACCAAAGCCCCCGACCGTTGGTTTCCGGATCCGGGGCGGGTTCCGACCGACGCGTTCTGGCATCAGTTCCGTGGGGAGATGGTCGCCAAACTGGAAGAGCTCGGCTGGCTCGTGGTCGTTGATGAAAATGTCGGTCACCGGGTTTACGACGCGGATCCGGACCGGTGGGAAACCGAACTTTCCCCCGGCGACGGCGGATGGTTCAGCCTGTCGGTGGGTTTCGATGTCGCCGGACAACGTTACGACCTGCTGCCGATCCTCGCCGGGCTGTTGGAAAACGCGTTCCTCGAGGAGACGCTCGACCGGCCGAACAACGGGCACGTCTATGCGCCTCTTCCGAATGGTGACGCGCTCCGGCTGCCGATCGGCCGGGTGCGGAAAATCCTCCATCATCTCGCGGCGCTGATCGATCCCAAGTTCCCGGATCGCGCGAAGCTGCACGCCCTGGATGCGGTGGCGCTCGCGGGACTGGAAGGCCTTGGCATCGACACGCCGCCGGATCTCGCCGACCTCGCCGCGAAGCTGAACGATTTCTCGGGCATCGAGAAAGTGGCGACGCCCGATGGCCTGAAAGCCACATTGCGCGACTATCAGCTCGACGGCTTCCGCTGGATGCAGTTCCTCGCGCGGCACGGACTTCACGGCATCCTCGCCGATGACATGGGCCTTGGGAAAACGCTCCAGACACTCACCCACATCCTCGCGGAAAAACGTTCCGGACATTCACGGGGCCAACCGGCATTGGTCATCGCACCCACCTCAGTCGTCCCGAACTGGCGCGCCGAGGCCCTCAAATTCGCGCCGGATCTCCGCGTGCTGGTGCTCAACGGTCCAGAGCGGAAGAAGTATTTCCGTTCCATCCCCCACGCGGATCTCGTGCTGACTTCGTTCGCCCTGCTGCAGCGGGACATCGATAAACTGCGTGGGTATCCTTTTCATCTCGTCGTGCTGGATGAAGCGCAGCACATCAAGAACCCACGTTCGAAAGTCGCGAAGGCGGCCTGTGAACTGGACGCGCGGAACCGGCTCTGCCTTTCCGGCACCCCGGTGGAGAACCATCTCGGCGAACTCTGGAGCCTGATGCGTTTCCTGCTTCCCGGCTTTCTGGGGAGCGAGGACGCGTTCAACACCCGCTTCCGCAAGCCCATTGAAAAGGAAGGCGACGCCGACCGGAACCAGGCGCTGAAAGAACGCGTCGCACCGTTGATCCTGCGGCGCACCAAGGATCAGGTCGCCAAGGAACTGCCGCCGAAAACGGAACTGATCCATCTCATCGAACTCCACACCGCGCAGAAGGATCTCTACGAAACGGTCCGCGCGACCATGGACAAACGCGTCCGCGAGGCGATCGCCGCACGGGGCATCGAGCAATCGCAGATCGTGTTCCTCGACGCTCTCCTGAAGCTCCGGCAGATCTGCTGCGATCCACGGATGCTGCCCGAGGATTTTTCGAACGATGTCCGCGAATCCGCGAAGCTGGATTTCCTGACGGAGTTGCTCGCCCTGCTGATCGAGGAAGGCCGGCGCATCCTGCTGTTCTCGCAATTCACGACGATGCTGTCGCTGATCGAAGCGCATCTGGTGAAGGAGAAGATCCCGTATCTCAAACTAACCGGCGCTTCGAAGGATCGCGGAAAGCTGGTGGAGGATTTCCAGGCGGGGAAGGTCCCACTTTTCCTGATCTCGCTGAAAGCCGGCGGCACCGGATTGAATCTCACCGCCGCGGACACGGTGATCCATTACGATCCCTGGTGGAATCCCGCCGCGGAAGCCCAGGCGACGGACCGCGCCTATCGGATCGGCCAGGACAAGCCCGTCTTCGTGCACAAACTGCTCTGCCAGGACACCGTCGAGGAACGCATCCACAAGCTCCAGCAGGAGAAAGCCAGACTCGCCGCCGGTCTGCTGGAAGACGCCGATATTTCCCAACGGCTTGATGCTTCGATGGTGCGGAGCCTGTTGGACAAGTAGCCGTCCGGAGTCGTTGACAAGATCCGGTGAGCAACGAATGTCACCGGACAACGCCGATGATTTATTTCCGCCAAGTCGACGAACCGAGGATCGGACGGGAGATCTTCTGGCAGGTGGAATACTACATGGAGGAGGGTTCCGTGTTCCCGGTGGCGACGGCTTATGTCGAATCCCCGCCGGCTTCACCACCGAAGCTGAATTTCATCTTCGTCGCGGATCCATGGCGCTCACGTGGCATCGCGACCGAGCTTCTGGCGGCCTGCGTCGAGAAATGGCCCGCGCTGGAATTCTCCCAGCCCATCAGCCGTGAAGGCGGCAAGGCGGTCAACCGTGCCATCTCGAACCAGGCCGCTTTCACCACCCAGTCCAAAGGGTAATCCGCTCGACTCGGAGCAACCGGGCGTCTCTATTCTGTCTCCATGAAATTTTTCCTGGGAACCCTGATGGGAATCGTCGCCCTCGCCGCGGCCGAACCGAACTCCTTCCCCTACGATGAGTTCACGAAATTCTCCGAGAAGATGCCGGGCGAGAAAATCGGCGATGCGCTGGTGATCGCCGCCTACCTGAAACCCCGCACCGCCGGAGAGAAGATCGACCTCGCGGTCGCCAACTTCCGGATCCAGATGCCGGATGGAAAGGTCGTGCCGCTCAAATGCGAACAGCTCCCGGTCGTCCCGGAAGGCGTCACGAATGAGAACGACAAGAAAAAGATCGCCGTCGGCTTCACGCACAAACTCTGGATCCCGAAAGACCCGGCGAAATACGCGGGAGCGGCGATGCTGAACGACCTGCCGAAGGACTTCCTCGAGATCCAGTTTCCATTGCCTCCCCGTGAGGAGTGAATGGATTGTGAATAACTCTCCCGTGTTCACGTAATGGTGTTAGGGCCGCTTTTGATACAGTCTCTTCACGTCAGCGCGACGCACTCCCCCCCAGCGGCGAAGCGCCAAGACACACTCCCCCCGAGAAAGTATCGGCAGATGATCTCCCCCCAAGGTGTTTCATCTGCCGATCGGTGTTTTTGACCGGAAAGTGGCGAAGCCGTTTGCAAGTCGCCGCCGGAACCGTTAGGTTTTGGCCCATGACCCGTCTCGCCCTTTGCTGCTGCGCTCTCGTTTCGCTTTTCGCCGGTTCCTGCGCGTCCGAACGCCGTCCCGAATTGCCAAGCGACCAGGAGACGAAAGTGCGCCAGCACCGGATCGCTCCTTCGGAAGATCTGGAACAGACCGGTCAGACGAAAGAAGGCTCGCCGGTGCCTCCGACCCGCGAGAGCAGCTGGAAATTCTGATCTGACGGACCATGTCCGCCGTTTTCAAAGTCTTCGCTTGTCTCATCCCGCTGGTCTGCGCTTCGTGCGTGACCGAGCGGGTCGTGGATGATGGCAACGAAGCCACCCGGCTGATCGAGGAGGAATCGTCCTCCGGATTCAGCCGTTAGACTTCACAGGTATTTGTCGAACCAATCGCCCGCGGCTTTCGCGGTTTCATCGAGCCAAGGCTGGCTCATCCAGAACGGATGCGGGGCGTCTTTCAAAGTGACCAGCTCCGTCGGCACTCCGCCCGTGCGGAGTTTCTCCTGCATCTCGGCCCGGCCGATTTTCAAAGTGTCCTTCTCACCTTCGATGAACAACGTCGGCGGACTGTTCTTCGAAACGTGCTCGATCGGTGAAGCCTGCGCATAAAGCGGCCGGTTCTCCGCAATCGGGCCGAAGAACAGCACGTGGCCCTCGCTGTTCTTCTCCTTGTTCGCTTCCAGCAGATCCATGGTCGCCGCCATGACGACGCAAGCCTTGATCGCCGTCGGTTGATCCGGATTCCCGCCGTCACCTTCGAGTTCCTTCAAGCCACCCGTCATTCCGACGAGCGCGCTGAGATGCCCGCCGGCGGAGCCGCCCATCACGCCGATCCGTTTGGGATCGATCTGATATTTCCCGGCATTGGCCCGCATGAAACGGAGCGCCGCCTTGCAGTCATGCAGCGCCGCCGGGTATTTGGCATCCGTGGAAAGCCGGTAGGCGACCTGGGTGACGACATAACCGCGCGACGCAAGACGCTCGGCCAGCGGCTTGTCAGGTTCGATCTGCCGTTTCTGCCAGCCCCCGCCGTGGATCAACAGGATCGCCGGATGCGGGCCTTCCTTCTTCGGCACATACACGTTCACCAGCACGGAGAAATCGCCCGGGTGCGAGCACTCGACGTTCTCATGCAGGGAAACGGTTTCCGGCAGATCCGGTTTCACCAGCACCCACTTCGGTTTGTCCTGGGCGGATGCCACCGAAGCGACGGCACAAAAAAGGAGAAGCAGCTTCTTCATAAATCAGTTGGCGGGAATAAGACGGACGATCCGGTCCGGTCCGTTCAACAGAACGTAGATGAAACCATCCGGTCCCGCGGCGACGTCACGCACGCGGCCGATGTCTTTCATGACGATCTCCTGCGAAACCACCTTCTTGTCCTTCAACGTCAGCCTGCGCACTTCCTTCGCGGCGAGGCCGCCGGCGAAAAGATCGTTCTTCCATTTCGGGAACTTGTCCCCCGTGTAGAAATCCAACCCGCAGGCGGCGATCGATGGCACCCAGTAGATCACCGGCTGCTCCATGCCTTCCTTTTCCGTGATCCCTGTGATCGGCGTGCCGTTGTAGTTCATGCCGTAGGTGATCACCGGCCAGCCGTAGTTCTTGCCAGGCTGCACGAGGTTCAACTCATCGCCGCCGCGCGGACCGTGTTCGGTGTTGTAAAGGGCGCCGTCCCGCGGATCCATCGCAAGGCCCTGCGGATTGCGGTGGCCGTAACTCCAGATCCCCGGGATCGCGTCCGGTGTCTTCACGAACGGATTGTCCTCCGGCACGCGGCCGTCGTCATGCAGGCGGAAAATCTTCCCGTTCGGGCGGGTGACATCCTGCGCCTCCATCATGCCGCCGCGCTCGCCGACGACGAAGTAGATGTAGCCCTTGTCGAACACGAAACGCGTTCCGAAATGCACGCCCGCACCACTGCGGAACTTCGGATCGGCGCGGTAGATCCATTCCTGGTCCGACCACACGCCGTCCTTGATTTTTCCGCGCACCACCGCGGTGATGACATTCGCCTTGTCCTTCTTGCCTTCGGCTTTTTCAAGCGTCCCATCGGCGAAGCCGAGATACACCCAGCCGTTCTTTTCATAGTCCGGATGGATCGCGACCTCCATCAGGCCGCCTTGTCCGTGATGGATGACCTCCGGAGTGTTCTTCACCGGCTCGGACGCCAGCTTGCCGTCCTTGCCGATGACGCGCAGACGACCCGGTCTTTCGGTGACCAGCTTGCTGCCATCCGGCAGAAACGCGATCGCCCACGGGATCTCGAGTCCGCTTTCAACGATCGTCTCGATCTTGTAATCATGCAGTTCCGTCTTCGTCACCGTGTCCGGCGAAGGCTTCGGAAAATTCATCCCCTGCACCGCGGTCTTCCTTTCCTGCTCGCGCAGGTAGACGACCATCGCGCGGATCTGCTCGTTGGTGAGCGTCCCTTCCCACGGCGACATCCCGAGCTGCGGATTGCCCTTGGCGATCGATTTGAAAATCTCCGCGTCCGAGCTGCCATGCTTCCACTGGCCGTCGACGAGCGAACCTCCGACACCGCCTTCGAATTTCGCGCCGTGGCACGAAGCACAGTAGTTGCCGTAAATCTCCTCCACCTTGTTCTGCCCGAAGGCCAAGGTGCCCGAAGCCGCCAGGATCATCAGCATCGCACGCATCCGGTAACTCCTATCGGCCCTTTTCCGGAACGCAATCCATCTTGCGACACCCCGGTCATTCTGACAGCATGGTCCGATGAAACGCCGCGTTTTTCTCGCGCTGGTTGCATCGGTCCTCCCCGTGTTTTCCGCGGAGCCACCGCCACTCTATCCGTTCGAAGTGACACTCGGCGGGCAGAAGGCCGCGGTGAAAAACCACGATGACATTTTCGCTGTCGTCGCCGAACCCGTCCAAGGAAATGCCACGCTCAGCATCGCGGAAAAATCACCGATGCTCATCGTGAACGCGTTTCCCTGCAAGGAAGACGGCACCGTGCTGATGGACCGGCCCGCGGCGGTGATTTTCGCACAGGACGCGAACGAAGTGAAACTCGACCAGACGATGGACAAGCAGAAGCTGACACCGGGCACCTACCTGATGAACGTCGTCGCCCATCAGAAAACCTCGCGGGTCGTCTTCACCGTCTCCGACGGCAAGACGCAGATCAAACTGCCGGACCTTTCGAAGATCGTGAACTTCCTCAAAGGGAGGTGAGCCAATCTTTATAAGCGCAGAAGCTCGCGGAATTTCACGTAAGCCACATCCCAATCACCGCCATCCGCCGGCTCGAAGGTTTTGAAATCGAACGAACGGGAAATCAGTTCACGGCCGGATTTGAAATCGGGCAGGACGCCCATGCCCACCATCTGGGTGATGATGTTGCCGCAGGAAGTGGCTTCGACGGGCCCCGCAACCACCTTGATGCCAAGCGCGTTCGCGGTGGCCTGGCTGAGCGATTCGTTCTGGATGCCGCCGCCGCCCGCGCGGAGCGAGGTGAAATCGCGGCCGGTGAGGCATTTGAACCGCTCGAAAACGACGCGGTATTTCAACGCGAGGGAATCGGTCGCGACGCGGAGCACGGCGCCTTTGCTTTCCGGGACGGTCTGCCCTGTTTTCCGGCACCACTCGCGGATCTTGTCCGGCATGTGGCCGGGGGTGGCGAAGGAGATGTCGTCCGGATCGATGAAGGCCGTGAAGGGCTCGGCTTCTTCCGAAAGCTTCGCCATCTCGCCGTAGCCGAGGTTCTCGCCATCGAGCGCCCACTGGCGTTTGCACTCCTGGATGAGCCAGAGGCCGGCGATGTTCTTCAGCGCGTGGATGTCGCCATCGACACCGAAGTCGTTGCAGAAACCATAACCGAGCGCCTTTTCACCGGTGATCGCGGTGTCGGACTCGATGCCCATGATCGACCACGTGCCGGAGGAAAGCCAGATGTCCTCACGGCTCATCGGGATGCCGGTGACCGCGGCGGCGGTGTCGTGGCAGGCGGTGGCGACTACGGGAATCCCCGTAGCTCCGATGAATTCCGCGACCTCCGCGCGGATTTCCCCGATGACGGTGCCCGGTTCGACGAGCGGGCGGAAAATGCGCCGTGGCAGGCCGATCGCATCGATGACTTCCCATGCCCAGTCGCCGCTCGCCGGATCGACGAGCTGCGAGGTGGACGCGATGGTTTTCTCGCACGCCTGTTTTCCGGTCAGCCAGTAGGCGAGCAGATCCGGGACGAAGAGCAGGCTTTCCGCGTGGAGCAGGCCGGGGCTTTTCCGTTCGAGTTCGGCAAGCAGGTGAAGGGACGAGTTGTAGAAATTCGTCTTGATGCCGGTGCGGGCGTAGATGTCCGCCTCGGGCATGCGCGCGTGCATGATCTCCGCCATGCCTTCGAAACGCGGGTC
>DATLIO010000242.1:0-1764 GCA_035539355.1 Luteolibacter sp. | reverse complement strand
ATCCGGACTTCGGGATGGGCCTTCCGGAAACGGCGGAGGATTCCCGCGAGGTGTTCGTTCATCACGGCGCTGACGAAACCGAGCCTGAGGCTGGCGGTCTGGCCGGATGCGCTGCGGAGCGCGGATTCCCCCGCCCGGCGGAGCCTCGGCAGGATGTTGCGGGTTTCCTCATAGAACGTGTTTCCCGCGGCGGTCATGGAAACGCCCTGGCGGTTCCGTTCGAAAAGCGTCGCTCCGATTTTTTCCTCGAGCGTGCGGATGTGGCGGGAAAGGGGAGGCTGCGCGAGATTCAAGCGCTTCGCCGCGCGGGTGAACGACAGTTCCTCCGCGACGGCGATGAAACATTCCAATTCCCGGAACGAGCAGTCCATACCGGAAAGGTATCACGAAGCGACGTAACAGGTCATTCCAATATATCGGGAAAATGGCAAGGTCGCGGTCATGGCCATCAGCGACACCATCAAACGCGGCGCGGTCCGCGCACCCCACCGCAGTCTGCTCCGGGCGACCGGGATGATCCGTTCCGAGGATGACTGGGGAAAACCGTTCATCGCGATCGCGAATTCGTTCGTGCAGATCATTCCAGGGCACGCGCATCTCGATGTGGTCGGGCGCAAGGTCCGCGAAGCGGTCCGGGAAGCCGGAGGCGTGCCTTTCGAGTTCAACTGCATCGGTGTGGACGACGGGATCGCGATGGGCCATGGCGGGATGAAATACTCGCTGGCTTCGCGGGAGATCATCGCGGACAGCATCGAGACGATGCTGCGGGCGCATTGCTTCGACGGCGTGGTCTGCATTCCCAACTGCGACAAGATCGTGCCTGGCATGATGATGGGCGCGGCGCGCGTGGATATCCCGGCGGTGTTTGTTTCCGGTGGTCCGATGAAAGCCGGCCGCAATCCCACGACGGGTGAATCGCTCAACCTCGCTTCCGTGTTCGAGGCGGTGGGGAAATTTTCCGCGGACTCGATCGATGAGCGCCAGCTTGATGAGATCGAGCGGAACGCTTGTCCGACGTGCGGTTCGTGCTCGGGAATGTTCACCGCGAATTCGATGAACTGCCTTTGCGAAGCGCTGGGAATCGCGTTGCCGGGAAATGGTTCGATCCTTGCGACCGATCCGGCGCGCGATGAACTTTTCCGCAGGGCGGGCAGGACGATCGTCCGGCTGGTGCGCGACAACGTGAAGCCATCGGACATCCTCACGCGGGAAGCTTTCGAGAACGCGCTCGCTCTGGACATGGCGATGGGCGGTTCGTCGAACACCGTGCTGCATACCATCGCCGTGGCGCATGAGGCGGGGGTGAAACTGACGATGGAGGATTTCGACGAGATCGCGCAGAGGGTGCCGCATCTTTGCAAGGTGGCTCCTTCCGGAGATCACTTCATGGAGGACATCGACCGGGCCGGAGGGATCTTCGCGATCCTGCGTTCACTCGGTGAAAAGAAAGGCGTGCTGCATGAGGATGCTTTGACCGTAACCGGCCTGACGATCGGCGAGACGATGAGCACTGCCGAAGTGAAGGATCGGGATGTGATCCGGTCGATCGATAACGCGTATTCCGAGAAGGGCGGGCTTGCGGTGTTGACGGGAAATCTCGCTCCGGAGGGATGCGTGGTGAAATCCGCGGGGGTGAGTCCGGCGATGATGCGTTTCACCGGCAAGGCGGTCATTTTCGAATCGGAGTCGGAAGCGCATCAAGGGATTCTTCTCGGCCGCGTGAAATCCGGTGACGTGGTGGTGATCCGTTACGAAGGTCCGAAA
>DATLIO010000241.1:0-2989 GCA_035539355.1 Luteolibacter sp. | reverse complement strand
CCACTGAACTGATAGAAGTGGAAATCCCGCCGCGCAAATGGAAAGGCGGGTGGAAATTTTTCGGTTATTTCTCCTCGTAGACCACGTGGGTTGAAGTCGGTTTTCCGGTTTCGCCGTTGATGGTGACGGTGAACTCCTTGTTTCCGTTTTTGTAAGTCCGGACCATGGTTTCCTTGGCTTCGAAGTTCGTGCTCGAATAGGACGACTGGGTGAAACCGGCGGCTTCCGCGAAACCTTTGAAGAACGAATCCGTTTCTCCGACCGTTCCCTCCGTTTCCGCCGTGTAGAAGCCTTTCGATTTGCCCGGCAGGACGATCGGGAAAACGGAGGGCAGGCCGGAAATTCTGGGCGTCTGAGGACCCCACGACGGCACGCTGGAGAAATCCTTACTGCCTCCGACCGTTGTGACTTTGCCGGTGGAATCCTTGAACGAAAACTTCCCGTTCGTGAGATCCTCGTAGCTGACGGTGAAGGTTTCGCCGGCCTTGGTGCGGACGGTCATTTCCTTTTTGGCATCGTCGGACGAGATCTTCTGCAGCTCCGGACTGCTGGCGACGATCAGTTCGGCAAGCATCTTGTCCGGATTTCCGGCGTAGCTCTTAGCCTTGTTGTAGACGAAAATGCTGCCACCGATGATGGCGGCGACGGCGATCAGCAGGACGACGCCGCAACCGATTCCGGTCCATGCCAAACCGGACAAGCCTTTCTTTTCGGGAACCGGAAGCGGTGGCTGGGGCGGAGGTTGCGGGAGGGTCATGGAACCATCCAGACAGATTCCTCCCGGATTTCCAATCAAAGACCGTGGGGGTGAATTTACCGATTCCCGTCCGGCGATTCTCCTCCCACACTCCGCCGCATGTCCGCCCGCACCGGGATCCTTCTCGTTGTCTCAGGCCCTTCCGGGTCCGGGAAAACCACGCTCTGCAAACGCCTCGCCCATTCCGGCGCGGCCCGTCATTCGATTTCCTGCACGACCCGCTCTCCACGTCCGGGCGAAATCGACGGCGATCACTACCATTTCGTCACGACGGAGGAGTTCGAGGCAAAGCTGGCGGCGGGGGATTTCCTCGAAAGCGCGAAGGTGCACGGAAATTTCTACGGCACCCTGCGTTCCGAAGTGCTCGGCCATCTCGAAGCCGGGACCGACGTCGTCATGGACATCGACGTCCAGGGTGCGTCGAAAGTCCGGGCGTCCGATGACGCGGCGATCCAACGGGCGCTGGTCGATGTTTTCGTGATGCCGGAAAGCGAGGAGGAACTGCGCGCCCGGCTCGTCGGGCGGGGGACCGACAGCGAGGAGGTGATCCAATTGCGCATGGAGAACGCGCTGGGCGAAATCGCGCATTGGCCCGAATACACGTTCCGCCTGCTTTCCCTGACGCCGGATGAAGACTACGCCCGGTTCGAGGCGCTGCTGGTCGCCGAGCGTCTGCGCGTCTCGCGGGTGACCGCCTGACCCGAATTCCACATATCAGGAACGGGATTCCGGATGTCGGGAACGTGGTTTCTGATGTTTCGGACGCGATTCCTCTTGTTTGGGACGCGATCCCTCATGTTTCGGATGGGATTCTTCATATGAGGAAAGGGATTCCTCATGTTTCGGATCGGATTCCTCATATGAGGAATGGGATTTCTCGGTCAAATCAGCGGACCATTCGGTCGAGTCAGCGGGTCATTCGGTCGAGTCAGCGGGTTCCTCATCCTTCGGCGGCGGTTTCACTCTGAAGATGCCGGTTACCGGTTCTGAAACTCTTCTGGACGTTGATGCCGAAGCCATTTCAAGGTCGTTCCATGCTAGACCGAATTGCCAGAAGACGGATCGTGCCCGTGGTGGTGCTGGATCGTGAGGAAGATGCGGAACCGCTTGCCAAGGCGTTGCTCGACGGCGGGCTCGACATCATGGAAATCACGTTCCGCACACCGGCGGCGGAAGGTTCCATCCGGCGGATCGCGAAGGCATTTCCTGAAATCCTGCTGGGTGCCGGCACCTTGCTGGAGCGCGACCAGATTCTCCGGGCAAAGGACGCCGGCGCGATTTTCGGACTGGCTCCGGGACTGAATCCGGCGAGTGTCGCCGCCGCGAACGCCTGCGGCCTCCAGTTTTCTCCCGGAGTCATGACGCCCAGCGAAGTGGAACAGGCGATGGCCCTCGGTTGCAATCTGCTCAAATTCTTCCCTGCGGAAACCGCAGGCGGAGTCGGCATGCTGAAAGCTCTCGCCGGCCCCTACGGCCATACCGGTGTGAAATTCATCCCGACCGGTGGTGTCGGATCGAAGAATCTCGCCGACTACCTGAAACTTCCCATCGTGGCCGCGATCGGCGGATCATGGATGGTCGACAAAGCACTTGTCGCCGCCGGACGTTGGAGTGAAATCACCCGGCTGACCGAAGAAGCGCTGGAAGCCGCGGCGGATGCCTCGCTCGGCGCGGAATGACGATTCACCAAACCCACTGTTAGAAATGAAAAACCCCCGTCACTCGTTTTCCCTCCGAGGGATTTCTCTTCTGGCGATGACCCTTGCGATCGGTTCGCTGCACGGCAAGGAGATCCGCGAGATCACCGACGTCAAAGGCCGGAAAATCCAGGCCGAACTGGTCGAGCTGACCGAGAAGGACAGCGTGAAGATCAAGGTCAACGGCAAGGCTTTCGACATCCCGCTCGATCAGCTGGTGAAGGAGGATCAGGATTGGATCCGTTCGTGGGATGAGGAAAAGAAAGACGCCGCGGCAGGAAACGAATACTCGAAGGAGTTGTTTGCCGATGATTTCGCGAAGGAGGGTTTCGGCGAGGCGTGGGGCCACTACAAGAGCGGCAGCGAGGTGAAGGACGGGGTGCTGAAAGGTTTCTCACCGGATCCTTCCGATCATGCGGCGGTCGACAACGTGAAGATCGAAGGGCAGCAGGATCTGGAGATTTCCGTGAAGTTCCAGTTCGTCGGTCCGAAGGGGAAACAGCTCGATGTCTGGATGGACGATTGGGGCTACAAA
>DATLIO010000240.1:0-3635 GCA_035539355.1 Luteolibacter sp. | reverse complement strand
GGCGAGGCCGGTCGACGTGTTCACGATCCGTCCGCCGTCGGCGATCAGGGGAAGCAGCCGCTGCGTGAGGAAGAAGACGCCTTTGAAATGCACGTCCGAGAGACGATCGAAGTCTTCCTCGGCCGTCGTTTCGAACGAACCACGGACATCCATGCCCGCGTTGTTGATGAGGAAATCAAAGGTCCCGCGGTTCCAATTTTCAGCGAGCAATCCGCGGAGCGAATCGGCGAACGCGGCGAAGGTTTCCGACTTGCCCGTGTCGAGCGGCAGCGCGACGGCTTTGCGGCCGAGCGCTTCGATTTCGGAAACCACCTCTTCGGCTTCGGACTTTCCGGTGCGGTAGGTGAGAACGACATCCGCCCCTTCGCGGGCGAATTTCAGGGCGGTGTTGCGTCCCAGTCCGCGGCTGCCGCCGGTGATGAGAGCGATCTTGGATTGGAGTTTCATGACGGGAACACCATGCCTCATCGGAACCCGTTCCCACAATACCCACACCTCCTGAATGATTGCCTGATCCTACGAGCAATCGAATTATATTCACCAAATCAGGCATTTGGATTATCCATTCCTCCATGAACTCCAAACCAACCCTTGTTTCGCTGCTGACCGAATTGACTGTCGGCGAAGGAGTCAGGGAATCCGCGCTGCCCGGCGTCCGGCTGATGTATTCCAGTGAAAACTGGCCGCGCGTGCCGGTGACCTACAACCCGGGCGTCGTCATCATCGCCCAAGGCCGGAAATGCGGACACCTCGGCGGAAGGACGTTTCCCTACGATGCCAACAACTATCTCGTCCTCTCGGTCCCGCTGCCTTTCGAGTGCGACACGGAAGGCACTCCGGAGGAACCGATGCTCGGCCTTTTCGTCGGAGTGACTCCTGCGATCGTCGCGGAGCTGGTCATGGAAATCCGTGACCTGCCACCGGTCACCGAACCGCAGAGCCTGGCGGTCCGTTCGTATCCGCTCGATGACGAACTGAAGGACGCCGCACTCCGGCTTTTGCTCGCGCTGAAGAACGACGACGACACCCGCATCCTGGGTCCGCAGATCGTCCGCGAAATCATCTACCGGGCGCTGCTCCGCGAACGCAGCGGAACCCTGCGCGCGCTCGCCACCCCGCACAGCCACTTCGGCCAGATCAGCCGCGCGCTCAACCGGATGCACTCGGATTTCTCGAAACCGATCGACATCCCCACGCTCGCGCGGGACGCAGGCATGAGCCCGTCGACGTTCCACAGCCATTTCAAGGCGGTCACGTCGTCGCCGCCGCTGCAGTATCTGAAAAACATCCGTCTCCAGAAAGCCCGCATGCTCATGGCCCACGACGGCATGACCGCGAGCGTCGCGTCACGCGAAGTCGGCTACGAAAGCGCGTCGCAATTCAGCCGTGAGTTCAAACGCTACTTCGGCGACACGCCCGCCGTCATCGCGGAGCAGATGCGTGTCGCCATGATGCGGATCTGATCACTTCGCCGCGTAAGGCGAGGACGCCAGCGCCTTGAACTCATCCTTCGCCTTGTCCGCCACTTCCTTGGAAGCATTGAGACGGATGAACACATTGCCCTGCGGACCGGGAACGATCGCGGCGATGGTGACGTGGTTTTCAAGCGGCACCGGTTCCGGACGCATGGTCGAACCCTTGTAGGTGCCGGTGATGGTCGCGATCACGATTTCCTTGTCGCCCGCCTTCACGTTTTCGCGTTCCAGCTTCGCTTCCGGTTCGGCGGCGAACTGGCCTTTCCAGCGGGCGAGGTTCGCTTCGACATCACCGCCCTGGCCGCCGGGGAAATGGTAGAAGATCGCTTCAAGCTTCGGCTCGCCTTCCTTGGTCAGGCTGCCCGCGCTCATCGGCCGCGCGGTTTCGGCGAGTTTCCAACCGTCACCGGCTTTGAATTTCAATCCGGCGACTTCGAGATCGGCGGCATGGATCGTGGAAACGAGGGCGGCGGTGATGAAGATGGAGCGGAACATGGTGGTGACTACGAACGGCCGGACGGCGGATTTCTCAAGAAATGCTTTCCGCACCGAAATACGGCACGAGCGCTTCGGGGATGCGGACCGATCCGTCGGGCTGCTGGTATTGCTCGAGCAAAGCGACGTAAAGCCGCGGCAATGCGGTGCCCGATCCGTTCAGCGTGTGCGGGAAACGGTTTTTGCCTTCGGCGTCCTTGAAACGGAGCTTCATGCGGCGGGCCTGGTAATCGGTGAAGCACGAGCAGCTCGAAACTTCGAGATACTTCCCGTGGCCCGGCGCCCAGACCTCGATGTCGTAGGTTTTCGCCGAGGAAAATCCGATGTCGCCGGTGCAAAGTTCGATGACCCGGTAATGCAGGCCGAGTTTCTGGAGGATCGATTCCGCATGACCGGTCAGCGATTCGAGCGTCTCGAAGCCTTTATCCGGGTGCACGACCTGCACGAGCTCGACCTTGTCGAACTGGTGCATGCGGATGATGCCCTTGTTGTCGCGGCCGGCCGATCCGGCCTCACGGCGGAAGCACGGCGTGTAGGCGACCATTTTCACCGGCAGCGCGCTTTCCGCGAGGATGGTGTCGCGGACGAGGTTCGTGACCGGCACTTCGGCGGTCGGAGCGAGGAACAGGTTGTTGATGCCATCCTCACCGGCGTCCGTGCCATACATGTCGTCCTCGAATTTCGGGAGCTGGCCGGTGCCTTCCATGCACTCGCGTTTCACGAGATGCGGCACGTTCACCTCCTCGTAGCCGTTCGAGGCCTGGGTATCCAAAAGGAAATTGATCAGCGCGCGCTCGAGTTTCGCACCTTTGCCGCGGTAGACGACGAATCCCGATCCGGCGACGCGGATGCCGTCGTCCCAGTTGATCAGGCCGTGTTTGAGCGCGAGCTCGACGTGATCCTTCGGCTCGGAAATTTCGGGCTTCGATCCCCATTCGCGGACGATCGGGTTCGCAGATTCGTCGCTGCCGACCGGGCAGGCGTCGTGGGTCAGGTTCGGGATGTTGAGAAGCAGCTCGCTCTGTTTTGCCGACGCCGCTTCGGCATCGGTGTCGAGCGCGGTGATCTGGTCGTTGATGCCACGGACCTCGGCTTCGATCGCCGAAGTGTCCTCACCCTTTCCTTTCGCGATGCCGATCTGCTTGGAAATGGTCTTGCGGGAGCTTTGGAGCTGCTGCTTCGCGGTTTCGGCGGCGCGGCGGGTTTCGTCGCAGGCGAGGACCTCATCGACCAATTTCCAGTGGTCGCCGCCCCGGAGTTTGAGGCGTTCTTTGACGAGGTCGGGATTTTCGCGGATGACGCGGATATCAAGCATGGCGGCGGGAGTCTTGCGGGCGACACCTCTCCGTTCAAGCGAAAGCTCGCCCGCGCCCGGACGGCAAATTTGTCAATATTCCGGAAAATCCCTCTTTCGTGTGAGGGAAATTTTGATATTTCTGTCAGGTTTTGGCGCTTTCCGGCGTAGATTGCGCCAGCCCATGGGTTCCCTGATTACCTTCCGCCGTCCCGTCGCCCGCCAGTTCATGGCCTGCGCGCTCGCTGGCATTTCGTTTTTCGCCCCAAAGGGCATCGCCGCAGAACCATCGACCGCCAGCCCGCTTCCGAAGGACCAGCTCGCCGCATCCTACAAGAAGGAGATCCTGCCGATTTTCGAAACCTATTGCT
>DATLIO010000239.1:0-3335 GCA_035539355.1 Luteolibacter sp. | reverse complement strand
CCGTTTCCCTTCCCCACCGACGGCAATCACACGCGGAACGTCCTCGACCATCAGGACCACGGGTTTTTCATCCACTCGAAGGATGCATCGATGCTGAACCCGACGGCCTACAAGCTTTTCGACGACGACGGCAAGCCGATCCATCCGCTGCTCATCATCGATTGGATCGAATGGGAAGGCCCGCTCACTTCGGAGGATGACCTCGCGAAGCGGAAGAACTATCTCGCGAAGGATGAATCCGAAGTTTCCGTCCGGGACGCCCTGAAACGTTTCGCGGAGCGCGCATGGAGACGTCCGTTGGACAACGCGGAGGTCGATCGCTATGTGGCGCTGATCGCATCCGAGCGGGCCGCCGGTGAGACCTTCCAATCGGCTTTCCGCACCGCGATGACCGGGATCCTCACTTCGAAGAATTTCTACTACCTCAAGGAAGGATCGCCGCAGGAGAAGCGCGCGCAGCTCGATGATTGGGAACTGGCTTCCCGGTTGTCGTATTTCCTGTGGAGTTCGACTCCGGATGAAGTGCTTCTCCAGGCGGCGTCCGACGGCAGGCTCCGCAGCAAGGAAGGGCTGAAAGAACAATTCCGGCGCATGATCGCGGACCCGAAGGCGGAACGTTTCACCGAGACGTTCCCACGCCAGTGGCTGCAGCTGCATCAGGTCGGCAAGTTCCCGCCGGATCCGAAACTCTATCCACAATATGATCTCTGGCTGGAGAAAAGCATGACCCGGGAAACGGTCGGCTACTTCAGCGAAATGTTCGCCAACGACATGCCGATGCGCGAGTTCTTCGTTTCCGATTGGACGATCGCGAATCCTCGGCTCGCCGCATTCTATGGTCTGCCTCCGCTGGAGAAATCCGGATTCCAGAAAGTATCGCTGAAGCCGGAGAACAACCGCGGCGGATTGCTCACCCAGGCATCGGTGCTCATGCTCACCTCCGACGGCACCCGCCACCGGCCGGTCCACCGCGGCGTCTGGTATTCCGAAGCGATCTTCGGGCGCACACCGCCGCCGCCCCCACCGAACGTCGATCCGATCGAACCGACACCCTCCGACAAACCGAAGGCCACCGTCCGCATGCAGCTCGAAGCCCATGCTTCCAACTCCGCCTGTGCTTCCTGCCACAGCAAGATCGATCCTTACGGATTCGCCTTTGAGAATTACAACGCGATCGGCTTGTGGCGGACGGAGGAAATCACCAGCGGCAAAGGTTCCAATCCGCCGGTTGATCCCAGCGGCACGCTTCCCGGCGACCGGTTTTTCAAGAACGCCGATGAGTTCAAGAAGCTCGCGGCAGATGACATCGACCGTTTCGCCGAAGCCTTCGCCGGCCAGCTCGCGACCTTCGCCCTGCGCCGCATGATGACTTTCGATGATCGCACCGAACTGCGTGCGATCGCGAAAGAAGGCGCGGGTGAAGACTATCGGCTCCGCTCCTTCGTCGAAACCTTCGTCCTCTCCGATTTCTTCCGCAAACGCTGAACCCACGATCCCCATGAACATCCAGCGCCAGAACTGGCTCATCAGCCGCCGGCATTTCCTCCGCGGAGCGGGCGTCACGCTCGCGCTCCCCCTGCTCCAATGCATGGTCCCGGTGCGCGCCGGCACGGCGAAGCCGCCGCAGGCGAAACGCGGCGTCTTCATCTATCTGCCGAACGGAGTGAACACGTATCAGTTCCAGATCATGGAAGCCGGGGCGGATTACAAGTTCAGCAAGCCGCTGGCGTCCCTTGAAAAACATCGTTCCGTCGTCACGCCGATCAGCGGACTGCATCATCCGAGCGGGCTCGGCCATCATCACAACTGCCAGCGCATCTGGCTCAACGCCGCCAAAGTCGGTCAGACCCATCGCGCCACGATTTCAGTGGACCAGTTGATCGCCCAGAACACCGCGCCGCACACCCGCTTTCCATCGCTGGAACTCAGCAACCAGGGCGGCGGCATGGCGTGCAGCGCGGATGGAGTGATGCTTCCATCCCACAACAGTCCGGCGGCGGCGTTCAAGGAACTCTTCGAAGATCCCAAAGGCGGCATCACCGTCCAACGCCGCGGACTGAACCGCCGGGCGAGCGTCCTCGACGCCGTGCTGGATGAAGCGAAACAACTCCAAACCGATCTAGGATCGGAAGATCGCGGGCGACTCGACCAATACCTCACTTCCGTCCGTGAAGTCGAAATCCGGACCCAACGGTCCGACGGATGGCTCGACGTGCCGCGCCCGAAACTCGAACCCGCGGTGCAATCGCATCTCAACCGGGACATCTCGCTGCAGATGCTCGGCGACTATCTGCGGACGATGTATGATCTCATCACCCTGTCCTTCCAAACCGATCTCACCCGCGTGGCCACCTTTGTAACCGGCGACGAAGGAAAAGGCCCCGCTGTTCCTGAAATCGGTGTGAGGCAGGACCGCCATTCGCTTTCCCATCACAGTGGCAACGAAGACCGCAAACGCGAACTCGCGGAAAGCGATGCGTTCAACATCGCCCAGTTCTCCTACTTCCTCGACAAACTCAAAGCCACGCCCGATGGCGACGGCAACCTGCTCGACACCACGCTCGCGCTTTACGGCAGCGGCATGTCCTACGGCCACAGCCACGGCAATGCGAACCTCCCCATCATCCTTGCCGGCGGATCGAAGCTCGGCGTCCGCCACGGGCAGCATCTGGATTTCAACCGGACGAAGGATTTCAAAGGCTACGACGGCCACGGAGCGATCTACTTCAAACCGGTCAACGAATCCGCCCGCCTCAGCAACCTGTTGCTCACCATGACCCAGAAACTCGGGGTCGAAACCGAATCGTTCGCCGACAGCATCGGACCGATCCCCGAACTCAACGCATGAAATTCCTGCTTCCTCTCCTTCTCATCGGCTCGCTCGCCGCCCAACCCGCGTCCGAGTTCGTTCCGAAACCCGGCGTGTTTCCTCCGGCCGATGCGGGTCACTATTACGCGGGCGAACTGGTTTCCATCGATCACGTCAACCGCCGCGGCGCGTTGCGGCTCGACGGGACAGGTGAATCGGATCGTTACCAAGCATCACCGTCGCATTTCTTCTCGCTGCTGCCTTACGCCACGATCCGTTACCAGGGTGCAACCGCGGATCTGGTCCACGTGCCGCTCGGCACCCATCTTCACGGGACCTTCGTCCTTCCGCCGGAAGGAGACAAATCGATCCCCGAGCCGCCGAAGGAATATGCGAAATGGGTGCCGCCCCACAACCATGTGATTCTCCTCGAGGACGACGTCAGCTTTTACCAACGACGGGGACAGGCGTGGAAAATCGAGGCGATCGATATTGAAAAGAGCACGCTCACCGCAAGCCTCACCAG
>DATLIO010000238.1:0-4423 GCA_035539355.1 Luteolibacter sp. | reverse complement strand
GCGGCGGTCATGCGTTCGTCCGTCATCCGGAACGGGAACAGGTGCACCCGGAAAAATTCCTGGCCTTTGGCCAAAGCGGCATCGGCCAGCGTGTAGATCTCCTCGATCTTCTCATCGGTCATCGCGAGGCAGCCGATCGAGACCTCGTTGCCGTGGATCATGATGTGGCTTCCGGTCCGCTTGTGGTGGGTGTCGTAGGCATTCGGATAGCCGATGTTGAACGCGAGATGATACCTGCTGGCGGGATGCATCGATCTACGTGAAACGTAGTAAAATCCCTCCGGCACCTGCCCGTCCCCTTCGGCGAGTTTCGGCCCCAGGTCGCCGGAAGTGCCGGCGATCCGGTAAGTGCGGAAAAGGTCGTATTTCCCGGTCGCGGAATTGAGGACGAAGAGGTCGAGTTCCTTCTGCTCCTTGAACGCGCGGATGAAGACGGGGCTCCCGAACGACAGCCCCTTGGCCGCCAGATCGCGTTCGAGGCCGGGCCTCACCCGCGCGGCCGCGGCCGCGGCGCGTTCGGGGCCGGGGAGTTCCTCCGAGGGTTTCATGCCGGTGGAAGGGTTTTCGCGCTCCTCGCATCCCGCCGGACCCAGACAAAGCAGAACGAGGGCGATGGAGAAGGGGAAGCGCACGGCTGCAATGCTTACCAGCGTTCCTTGATCCAGTCGACGGGATACAGGCCGGCGGGCGAGCTGTCCTGTTCCTTCAGAGTGGTGCCTTTCGACATGACCACGATCACGTGATCGTTGAAGCCGGCGATCGAGGTGATGGAGAAGCCCTTCTTCGTGTTCTCTTCGATCCACGCTGCGGGCCATGGGCCGGGCTCGGAGAAGGTCTGCTCCTGGAGGCCGGAATTCTGGGTCATCACGAACAGCCAGCCGTCTCCCTCATGGGCCGGATCATCATCGCCGCCGATGGCGGTGATGCGGAAACCTTCGTTCCAGCGTTGCTTGATCCATTCCTTCCGGCTGTCATTGAGCGGGGTTGGCAGGGTGTAGCGTTGCTGGCCGAATTGGGTGTCGGTGTTCATCACGACGACCCATTCGTTTTGCCATCCTGCGATTCCGGTGATGCGGAAGCCGAGATTCATGTTTTCGGTGATCTTCGTCTGGTTGAGATCGAAGCCGAGGACGATCTGGTTTCCAGGGATGCCGCTGCTCATGATCACGTTCCAGGCGCCTTGTTCCCCCGCGACGGAGCTGATCCGCAGGCCTTCCTTCCATCCCTCTTCGACGGCTTGGTTGGGCCATGCCCCGACGCCGAACTCGCGTTGCGCGTCGAATTTCGAACCGCGGGACATCACCATGCGCCAGGATTTGCCGAAGCCCGCGACGGCGGTGATCCGGCGCGGCGGACCTTTGACCGTGGCTTTGCCCGATTTTCCGCTGGCGAGGATTGGCACGTTGAGCTGCGGGCCGTCGCGGCCTGCGACTTTCGCGCGGCGTGTTTCCTCCACGAGCATCGCGAGGTTGTCCTTGCTCCACGAAGCGGCCATCTGGCGCGCGCCCTTGGCATTGAGGATGCCGGACGTGGAGACCAGGGTGGAAAGCGCTTCCGAGCGGGTGACCGAGGCTTCGAGCAGACGGCGGACATCGGTGGCGGTGAGCTGCGGGAAATCGGCGCGGATTCCGGCGGCGGTGCCGGCGACCACCGGGGAGGCCATCGATGTCCCATCCATCGGCGCTTCGAGACCGGCGAGCATCGTGGAAACCACCCGCTCCCCGAGGGCGGCGATCTGCACCGAGCGGACGCCGTAGTTGCTGAACGCGGAAGGGACGCCTTTGTCGTTCACGGAGGCGATCGTCATCACGTTCGGGAAGAAGCGGGAGAGATACTGCGGCGAAGGAAGGAGCTCGTCGTTGTTCTCCTTGGAGTTTCCGGCGGCCATCACGATCAGCACGTCGGGGTTCTCATAGAAAGCGAGGGCGAAGGCGGCGGCGTGGGCGATGGTCAGTTCCAGCGGAAGATTTGAAATCGTGAGCGAATCCCTGACGTTCGCCGGATTCTCGATCGAGGCGGGATTCTTTCCGTGCTGCTTGTAGATATCGGCGAGCGCTTTCGCGATGTTCTCATGGAAGGTGCGGGGCCGTCCCCAGCTCATGTTGGCGACACCGGCGCCGCAGGTGCGGAGATAATCCGAAGAGCGGCGGCCCTGGGCGATCGCCTGGCCTCGGTAACGATCGAGCACGGACGTGACGAACGTCGCGTAGTCCGGCATCTGGGAAGCCAGTTTCGCGATGCCTTCGAAATCGTCGAAGACGCGGTTGGTGGTGGGTGCCGACGCACCGATCGCCGCGCCGGCGAGCTTCGCTTTGCCATCGCTGTATTTCGCCACGATCCCCGCGACGTGGGTGCCGTGGGATGCGGAGTTCAGCATCGTCGCGTAGGTGAAATCGTTCAGGTCGATGTTGACGCCCGAGACCGTGTCGAAGCCGATCTGACGGATGAGCGGGTTCTTGTAGCTGCCTTGGAGGATCGAGAGCGTCTTCTGGTCGCCCAGATATGTCGCCTTGTTGAAATCCACCAGCAGGCCGGAAAGGTAGTTCTTCGTTTCGTCGGTCGCATCGATCGAAAGCTGCGGCGCACGGAGCGGTTCGTCGTGGCGGAGGTTCCAGCCGTAGACGTCGTCGATGAATCCGTTCTTGTCATCATCGACACCCGTCTTCCCTTTCAGTTCGCCTTGGTTGACGACATAGAGCGGTTTGAGTTTGGGGTGTGACGGATCCACCCAAAGATCGTTGATCAGGGTGAGGTGCGGGGTTTTCGCCTTGCCTCCCGGACGGCCGTATTCCTCGCAGAACGCATAACAACGGAGGATCAGCGCGAGCGGCGCGAACGCTTCGCCTTTGATGTCGAGATAATCACGGGCGATCTTCCCGCTGTTGTCCTTGAGGCGGGCGTCGGCTTTTCCCCACAGCAGACGGCGGACGGATTCGAAGTCCCCGGACTGGGCCGCGAGCATCAGGGGTGTGCGGCCCTGCTTGTCCCGGATGTCCGGGTCGGCTTCGGAGAGGGCGAGCACGATGCGGGGGGCATCACCTTTGGTGGCGGCTTCGAAAAGGGCGGTTTCAGCATCGCCTGCCCGGATGATCATCGGGAGGACGGAGAACGCGCAGCCTAGGAGGAAAGTGGGGAGTTTCATGGTGCGTTTCAAATAACGCACCGCCTCTAACGAATTTTAGGAATGGTGGCAATATTTGCCGGTTTTGCGGAACATTATTCCATCCCGCTGAAAATCGCCGGCGAAAGCTCAGCCAGCCATTGCGCGAGATCGGCGGCGCAACGGGTCGCCGGCAGGAGATCGAGGTTCTCCAGGTGCCAGCGGAAGACGAGCTTGTAGCCATCCCACGAACCTTCCGCCCCGCAATGGGTCATCCAATCGGCCGCCTGCCGGTTCTCGGGAAGCGTGTAGGCGACGAGCTCCGTGACTCCGGCGCGGTAGGCGGTGAGCCACATGATCGCCAGGGTCAGGGTCCCGATCCCACGGCCTTGGTCGTCATCGAGCACGATCGCTGAAATTTCCGCTTCTTCCGGACGATTCGCGTTCCTCCACCAACTCGCGCCGCCGAGGGGCGGAAAATCACGCGTCGGATCGAGGACCGCCCATGACACGTGGCGGAGCGGATCCTGACGCAGGATCTTGTCGAGCATCCTGTCGCCGATGATTTCTCCGGTGTGGGTCCAGAAGCGGTTGTAGCGCGATTCCGGAGAAAGGCGGCGGTAGGCTTCGGCGAGCCTTTCGCGGTCTCCCGGATGCATGGCGCGGGCGATGACCGGCGTGCCGTCGCGGAGTTTCAATTCAAGCGGGTTCATCTTTCCTCGCGGACAGCATCGTCTAGTTTTCCATCCATGACACGCCGAAGTTGGATCCTGATGCTTGTGGCCGCGCTGGGTGCGTGCCGGGAAAAGGCGGTGCCTTTGACGGTCGAAAAGCCGGCGTGGAATCCGCTGACCGGTTCATGGGCCGGGACCGAAGGTGGCGGGGTGACCGAGGAAAACGGCGTGCTTCACCTGGCGTTCGGGGAATTGCTGACGGCCGCGAAATGGACCGGCACCGTGCCTGAGGCGCCGTTCGAACTGGAGTATGAAGCGCGGCGGGTGGACGGCTCGGATTTCTTCGGCGCGGTCACGTTCCCGGCGCGGAAGGACGAATTCGTCACGTTCGTCCTCGGCGGATGGGGCGGGGGGCTCGTCGGGATTTCATCCATCGATCATCTGGACGCTTCCGAAAACGAAACGGGCACGAACATGAAATTCGAAACCGGAAAATGGTACCGGATCCGGCTCGTGGTTTCAGCCGCGGAAATCGAAGCGTGGATCGATGACGGGAAGGTCGTCGATGTCCCGATCGAAGGGAAAAAACTCTCGCTCAGACCCGGACCGATCACCGCGTGTCTGCCCTTTGGCTTCGGAACCTGGCAGT
>DATLIO010000237.1:0-2959 GCA_035539355.1 Luteolibacter sp. | reverse complement strand
ATCCACCTCCGCGTTGTCCAATGGACGCCTCCATGCCCGCTCCGCGAAACGTTTCAGTGCGTCCCGGACGGAAGCTTCGGATTCGTCTTACGCGAGATAACTTTTCCGCTTCGCGAGATCATCCTCCGAAGTGAGAGGTCCTTCCCATTCGATCCAATCGATGATGAGCAGCGGGTGGATCGGCTTGCCGTCGTCGTCGAAAAGTTTGTAGGCCGTCGGGTTCAGCATCGACGCATCCTTCGAGTGGATGAAGAAACCGTGGTCCTGATGATCGAGGACGTTCCGCGTGTGATTGCCGTCGGTGGGGAAGGGAAACGGCAGTTCGTTCTGGATCTCGATCTCGGCGGGCATTTCCAGGAACGCTTCGAATTCGAGGACAACAGGTTGGTTTTCCGGGGCGATGACATCTTCATCGAAGAGCGCCCGTTTCCGCTTCGCATCCCAGATGGTGAGGTGCGGCACCGTTCCATCCGGACCCGGCAATCCGCTGAGCTGGATCTTCGCCCGGTAGAGGCCGGGTTGCTGGCCGCGCGGGATCCAGTGGGGAAGAAGTCCCGCGAAATCGCCTTTCGGCCAGAGCGGGGCGCGGACTTTGTCGGCGATCCCCATTTCCACCATCTTCTCCCGTTTGTATTTGTTGTAGCGGGCGTAACGGATGTCGATGGCGTCGAAGCGCTTTTTGAAAACCTTCGGTTCCACGTCCGGATAAGCGCGTGAAAGGACGAGGTCCGCCGCCTTGAAATAGCGATCCACGTGTGAGGGTGAAAGGGTGAGCAACGCGCCGATGCGATCGAAGCCGTGCCACATGGGATCTTCGTTCAACGCACCGGGAGCCGATACATCATATTCCACGCCCAACAGATCCCGGACGGTGTTCGCATATTCGGCCCGGCTGAGCCGGTGATGTTCGATGGGGCCGCGGCGGGCAAGGCGGGCGGCGCGTCCTTCTTCGGTGCGTGAGGAAACCCAGTCGACGACCTTCCCGATCTCCTCCCGGGTCAGCGGTTCCTCATCCTCGGGTGGCATCTCGCCAGTGTTGATGCGGAACATGACCTGCGCCCATTTCTGGGCCGTCATTTCATCGGTGAAATCCGGGATCAGGTTGTCCATCCGGAAGTCGCCCTTGTCCTTTTTTTCGTTGTGACAGTTGACGCAATGTTTCTCAAAGATGGTGGTGACGGCGGGATCGATCCCGCCTGGTGCGGCGGCGTCGACGGCTGTCGGCAACGATGTCAGAAGGAGGATGGCTGCGCGGCGGAACATGCGGGTCAGGCTCGGAGATTGGACGCTCGACGGGACCTTGTCATGCCACGAGAATCCGTCACATGCGCGCGGGCGGCTTTCCTGCCAGTCTGCGGTCGGTCACTTTCCATGATGCGCTCCATTCACCGGACCCTGATGCTGGCGGCACTTTGTGTCATGCCGGTCCACGGGCAGGCGCTGGAGGAAAGGTTGCGGGAAATCGAGAAGGAACGGGGTTCGCTTCCCGCGGTGGTGGCGGTCGAACCGGCGGTCCAGCGCGTCGGTCATCATGGCTACGAGGCCGATCCGGCATGGGTGGTGATCGATTTCGGGAAGACCGTCACTCCCGAACGGATCGCGCTCTTTCCCGCAAGGCCGCCTGCCGCAGGGGATTCACCGGCGAATGGATTTCCCTCCTCGCTTGAAATCGAGATCGATGAAACCCCGGAGTTTTCCACGAGCATCGAAATCGCGGGTTGGAAAGAGCCGTCACCCGGCGAAGGCGAGCGTCTGCCATTTCTCATGCTCGATGGGAACCGGGCTTCGGGCCGTTATCTGAGGGTGAGGGTCGATGGGTTCCGCGAAGACGCCGCGGGGAAACGGTTTTTCAGGCTCGGCGAGATCGTGGTGATGGAGAATGGCGGCAACGTCGCCCTCAAAAAGCCGGTGACCCACAGTCCGGCGTTGGAGAATGCGAGGGCATGGGAGGGGATGAATCTCGTCGACGGGTATTTCTGGTGCCAGCCATTGCACGGCCCGGGTGGTTCGCCCACCGAGGGGCATCGGACGGAGCCAAGGAAAGAACCCGAGGTGAACGGAGCGGTATGGGTCGATGTCGATCTCGGGGTCAGGCGTCCGATCGATGAGATCCGCCTGGTGCCGGCGAATCCGAAGAACGTGACCGCATTGGCGGGTTACGGATTTCCGACGCATTTCCGCGTGATCGCCGATCCGGGGACGGAGTCCGAGAAACTGCTTCTCAAGGAAGACAGCCCGCCATTTCCTGCGGAAGCGCTGCCGAATCCGGGAGCGGCTCCGGTGATGATCGAATCCCAAGGTCTCACCGCACGCCGCATCCGTGTGGTGTGTGATGCGCTTTGGAGGCGTGGATCAAGCGCGGGTGGTCCTTCGGATTTCGTTTTCGCGCTCGGAGAAATCGAGTGCCTGCACCAAGGGATGAACTTCGCGGCGGGAGCGGCGGTGCCGGCATCCGATGGGATGCGCACATCGGAGTGGTTTCCCGAAGCGTTGACCGATGGTTTCTCCAGCACGCATCCATTGCTGTCGTGGGATGCCTGGCTTGATGGGATCGCGCGATCCGAAGCACTCAGGTCAGAGGCGGATGATATCCGCCGGCGCATCCATGAAAGGGATCGCGAGGAAGATGCCACCACGAGGAAGCATGCGCTGTGGATTGCGGGCGGTGCGGTCGCATTCGCCGCGGTGGCTCTGACCTTGCAACGTTCGCGGGCGAAGCGCCAGCAGGAGAAATTGCGCGAACACATCGCCAGGGATCTGCATGACGAGATCGGTGCCAGTCTCAGTCATCTCGCGATGCAAGGGGATCTCGCAAGACGGCAGCTCGACCGCTCGGAACTGAAAGCGGAGCGGTTGGTTGAAATTTCATCATCCGCCCGGGAGACGTTGGACCAGATGCGCGACATCGTCTGGTTGCTTTCACCGAAAGCCGGAGGCGATTGGGCGGATCTCTCGCTCC
>DATLIO010000236.1:0-1830 GCA_035539355.1 Luteolibacter sp. | reverse complement strand
GGTCTTGCGGATTTCGGCGGATTCTTCATCGGAAACGCCGGGCATCTGGACCTGGATCTGGTCCGCGCCGAGCCGGTTGATCTGCGCTTCCTGGGTGCCGGCGGAGTCGAGGCGTTTGCGGAGGATGGCGATGGCCTGATCGACTTGATGGGGCGTCGGGGGTTCGAACTTTCCACCGTCGACTTCCTTCGGCTGGACCCGGAGGGTGAACGAGGATCCGACGCGGATATCGATGCCGCCTTTGAGACGCTCGCTGGGCGGAGTGGCGGCAAGCACGCAGAGGAAGGTGATGCCGAGGAGAAGGATCGTGCCGACGTTCCGTTTGCGCCGCTCGATGTCGGTCGCGAAGTACCAGAAGAACAGGATCAGGAGGGTGAGCCCGATGGTGAAAAGCGGGGCCGGTTGTTCAAGTCCGGAACGGATGTTTTCCACCGCCTTGCTGAAGGCGGATGGCTGTTGGGCGAGTGCTGCGAGCATGACGGGACGGATGGAGTTTGGCGCTGGACGCGCGGGAAAACGGGAAACGGGGGAACGTGAGGATTATTTCGCCTCCGTGTCCTTTTTGCGGACGGTGGCGATCGCCGGTTTGTCGAACTCGAGGAAGTTCCCTTCGCCAACTTTGACGACGACGGTGGTGTCCTTCACGTTGTGGACGATGCCGTGGATGCCGGCGGTGGTGATCACCTTGTCACCGTTCTGAAGGGCGGCGATCCGGGCCTGCTGTTCTTTCCGCTGGCGCTGCTGGGGACGGATGAGGAGGAAATAGAAGATAACCGCCATCAAGGCGAACATGGTCAGCGGGTTGCCGAAGATGCCTTGGGGGCCTTTCGGAGCTTCGGCTTGGGCGAGGACCAGAGTGGAGAGAATGGTATCGAGGGAAATCATGGTTCAGTGGATCGGGTGTAGCGCTTGATGAAGGAGTCTTTGAATTCGGTGAAATTTCCGGCGGAGATCGCGTCCCGCGCCCGGGCGACGAGGGACAGGTAGAAATGCAGATTGTGGAAGGAAAGCAACCGCAAACCTAGGATTTCCCCCGCACGGAAAAGGTGCCGGAGATAAGCCCGGGAGAAGCCCGCGACGTGGGGATGGGCGCTTTCGCAGACCGGGGAGGGGTCTTTCGCGTGGATCAGGTTCTTGATGTTGATCGGCCCGTCGAGGGTGAAGGCCATGCCGTGCCGGGCGATCCGGGTGGGCATGACGCAGTCGAACATGTCGACGCCGCGGGCGATCATTTCGAGGATCTGCGGCGGGGTGCCGAGGCCCATGGCGTAGCGGGGCTTTTCAAAAGGAAGGAAAGGTACCGCGTTCTCGATGGCGCGGAACATCTCGTGTTCCGGTTCGCCGACGGACACTCCGCCGACCGCGTAGCCGTCGAAATCCAGTTCGACCAGCTCACGGGCCGACTGTTCGCGGAGATCGGCGTAGATGGAACCCTGGACGATGCCGAAGTGGTGCTGCCGGCCCTCGCCGGATTTGGGTTCGTTGGCGGTGATCCAGTCTTTGCAGCGCTTCGCCCAGCGGGTGGTGAGCGCGAGCGAGGATGCGGCGTATTTTTCGTCGCAAGGGTAGGGCGGGCATTCGTCGAAAAGCATCGCGATGTCCGAACCGAGGCTTGCCTGGATCTGCATGCTCAGCTCGGGGGTGAGCAGCATTTTCGAGCCGTCGAGGTGGTTGTTGAAGCGGACGCCCTCTTCCGTGATTTTCCGGAGCTTCGCCAGCGACCAGACCTGGAAGCCGCCGGAGTCGGTCAGGATCGGCCGCTCCCAAGTGGCGAAGCGGTGCAGGCCGCCCATCTCCCGCATCACCTCCGGCCCGGGGCGCAGCCAGAGG
>DATLIO010000235.1:0-2515 GCA_035539355.1 Luteolibacter sp. | reverse complement strand
GTCCACCACCAGGAAACGCGTTTGCCGGGTTCGGAAACGGTGCGGGCGAGGGTTTCGATTTCATCGACGCCCAGGCCGGTCTTTTCCGCGACGGCGGCGGGTGGATAGTCTTCGAGGAAAGTCGCGAATTCCTCGATGCCGGCCGTGTTGGCGATCGATGCCGGATCGATGCGGCCATCGCGGAGAATGCAGTGGGCGAGGGCGTAAAGAAGCGCGAGATCCCCCTTCGGTTTGAGGGCGACGTGTTGGGTCGCGGCCTGCGCGGTTTCGGTCGCGCGGGGATCGATGACGATGATTTTCGGCGATCGTTTGTTCCGCATCACCCGTTGCCAGAGGATCGGATGGGCGATGCAGAGGTTCGCGCCGATGAGGACGATGACGTCGGATTCCTCAAAATCGGCGTAGGTGGCCGGCGGTGAATCGAAGCCGAACGACTGCTTGTAGGCGGCGACCGCGGTGGCCATGCACTGGCGGGTGTTCGCGTCGCAATGAAGGAAGCCCATGCCGAATTTGAAGAGGCAGCCGAGAAAGGCCATCTCCTCGAGCGGGATCTGTCCGGTGGAAAGGAAGGCGACGGATTCGCGGCCGTGGCGTTCCTTGATGGATTTGAGCTTCTCCGTGAAGGTGGAGAGGGCGGTGGGCCAATCGGTGGGTGAAAGGACGCCGGAAGGTTTCCGGATCAGCGGAGTGGTGCCGCGTTCCTTCGAATCGAGCGGATCCAGTGCCTGCCAGCCTTTCGGGCAGGCCATGCCGAGGTTCACCGGATAGCCGGCCTGCGGGGTGAGATTGATCGCGCGGCCGTGTTCGTCGAGGTGGAGCTTCAACTGGCAGCCGGTGGCGCAGTAACCGCAGATCGAGGTGGTGGTCGATGTCGGTTTGAGGCGTGCGGGGACTTTCCCGAGGCCGAAATGGCCGGGCTCAAGGACGAGATCGCGTGTCAGCGGTCCGGTGTGTTGCTTGAGAAGGCGGGAAAGCATGGGCTACACGGGTGATAGCACAAAGCGTGCGGAAAGGCGCGCTTTGATTTGGGCGCCCGGGAAAGGATCTCATCGGATGGATGAGAGATCGTCATGAGCCCTGTCCAACGCGCAGGATCTAGGCCCGGATGAGGGTCACGTGGACGATTTCCGCCGGGGATGCGGTTCTGAGTGGGAACCAGTTGCCCGCTCCGTTGCTGACGACGAGGTTGGCGTCCGGTTTCTGATAGAGGCCGCTCCAGTATTTGAACATCATCGGTCCGGCGCCGATTTCCGGCGTGAGCATGAGTTGTCCGCCATGGGTGTGACCGGCGAGGGTCAGGGGAATGCCGAGCTTCGCCGCGTGGTCGAAGGCATGGGGGTGGTGGGCGAGCAGGATCGGCAGCGCCTCCGGGTTGTGCTCGTTCATCACTTGGTCGATGTGGGTTTCGATCGGAGTGCCGCGTTGATTCCAGCGGATGCCGAGCAGTTCGATCGGATGGCCTTTCGCGGTGACGACCGCGGTTTCATCGCGGAGCAGGTTGAAGCCGCGGTCGATGACGCCCTGGCCGAATTGCTCCGGTCCGTGGAAAAGATCGTGGTTTCCTTCGATGAGATACAGTCCCGAGCGCGGATCGAGCCGGCCGACCATGTCGAGGGCTTCGGGGAGATCGTCGAGCGAGTTGTCGATGAGATCGCCGGTGAGAAGAACCAGGTCCGCCTTCAGCTTGTTGGTGGCTTCGGCGAGATCGACGAGGACTTTGCCGGAAGTGAACTTGCCGACGTGGGTGTCGCTGAGATGGGCGATGCGGAGGCCGTGGAGATCTTTCGGCAGATTGGCGATCGGCACGCGGATTTCACGGATGCGGAACCGGTTCCGCTGGGGGATGGCGATGGCGGCGGCACCGAAAGTCGCGATCACGGGAAGTGCGACGGCGACGGCTCCGAGAAGCTGGCGTCGTCCTTCATCGACGGGAGGACTTTCCGGAGCCTCGGTTTGGTCGGATTTCCCGGAAACCTTGCGGAAGATGGAGAAAATCGACCAGCCGACCATGCTTGGCAGCGCGATGAGCGGCAGGCTGAGGATTCCCCAGAGCAGCACGAACGAATAGGCGAGGGGTGAAACTTTCGGCGCGTGTTCGGCCCGTGAAAGGATGACCCAGATGTAGCCCGTGAGGAGCAGGGCGATGCTGATGGTGATGAAAATGGAGACCCAGCGAGGGGGCTGCAGTTTTTTCAGACGCCGGTTCGCCCAGACAAGCCAGACGAGCGAGAGGAGGGGGATGCCGATGAGGATGAACAGGATCACTTCCCGGCGAATCTACGTAGGACCGGCGGCCTGTCCAATGGGATGTCGCCACATTCAGTGGCCGTGGGCGGGGCCGAAATTGCCGGGCATTTTCGGAGCGTAGACCGACTGGAAGAACAACTGGCGTTCAAGGATCTCCGAAACGAGGAGCAGCGGAAGGGCGAGCCAGGGTTGGGCGATGGCGGCGAACACGGCGAGTGTGGCGAAGGCGAACCGGGCGCGGAGGAAGACGCCGAGCGGGCGGGATTGG
>DATLIO010000234.1:0-6461 GCA_035539355.1 Luteolibacter sp. | reverse complement strand
CGGGGAGTCGTCCGGCAAGGCGGTGTTCTCGGTGATCGGTGACGACTATTTCAAGGGAGGCAAGGTGCTGGCCTGGAAAATCAGCCTGGTCCGCGGCAAAGAGGTGATTTCAACGAAGCAGTCGTATCTCTGGCAGTGATCCGTCCGGAAGCCCCAAAGCTGCTTGGATTTCTCGGGATGGGAGGTTGACCCGACAGCGGAACAAATTTATAGTCGGTCCCGGACGTCGGCTCCCGGAAGCACCCCATTCGCCTGTGATTACCGAATACCCCATTTTGGTTGGAATCTTCGAGGGATTCAGTTGGATCCGTTGTGTCGGGAAAGGATCTTTCCTTACCAGCCCGGCGATGAAGGCATTCGGGGACGAGCGGATCGCCGCCGGCGAACGATGTCTGGTGATCGATCTGGGTGCGTGCACCGGCATGGATTCCACGTTCATGGGCACGCTTGCGGGGATGGCGGCACGGCTTTCCGTCGTGGAAGGGGGAGCGCTCCAGGTGGCGGATGCCGGCGAGCGGAACCGCAGATCCCTGGAAGATCTGGGCCTGGACTTTTTGTTGGAGATCGATCCCCCCGCCGCTGATTGGCGCGGGAAGGTGGATGAAATCCGGAAGACGCTGAAACCTCCGAGAACCGGATCCACGCAGGTCCACCAGGCCCGCCATGTGCTTGAAGCCCATCAGGTTCTTTCCCAGGCAAATGAAAGCAACGCCAAGAAATTCGCCACGGTGGTGAATCTGCTCGAGGCGGAGTTGGCCGAGAAACCGAGCGGTCACTGAAGCAGCCCGGGGCGGACGAAAGACATTTCATGCAGCACTCCGTCATTGGCGCCCTGATCCTCGTTGCGATCGCTGCCTTGGCACTTTATCTGGCGCTGCAGAACCAACGGCGGAAATCCCGCCGGCTCCGTTCGAAGTTCAAGGATCACGACGCGAAGGAGCACCGGATGTTCACGTTCCTCCACGATCTGGGGGAGTCGATTGAAAACGAGCCGTCGCCTGCGGTGCTGTCGCGGATCATCGTGGACGGAATCGACAAGGTGGTGACCGCCACCGGCGGTGCGATCTATTTCATTTCGGATGAAAGCGGTTTCCTCAACCCGTCCTACGTTTCCGAGGACTGTCCGCCGTTGATCGGGATACCGGTCGAGGTGCGGAAGAAAGCGGAACGCGATCCGCGGGCGATCGACAGCCACATCCGGCTGTCGCGTGTGCCGGTGGACGAAGGGATCCTCGGACACTGCCTTGCCGTCGGTGAAGCGATCTATGTCGATGATGTGAAAAACCACCCGGCGTTCCGCGATGCCTTCACCCGCTATTCGGAAAATGTTTCCGCGCTCGTCGCTCCGTTGCGATACGCGGGCAAGGACCTAGGTGTTCTTGCGGTTGCGAGGAAACACGAGGACGGTCTGTTCTCCTCGAACGATTTCGCGGTTTTCAAATCCGCCGCCGAACAATCGGCGTTCGCGATCGGCAACGCACGCATCCATCGTGAGGCCAACGAGAAGCGGGCGATGGAAAACGAACTCCGCACCGCCCGCGAAGTGCAGCGCATTCTGCTGCCGCAGACCGATCCCGTCGTGCCCGGTTTCCGGATCAGCGGAACGAACCTGCCCGCACGCATCATCAGCGGCGATTACTACGACTACATCGATCTGGGTGACGGGAAGTGCGGTGTCGTCATCGCCGATGTTTCAGGCAAAGGCGTTCCCGCCGGGTTGCTGATGGCGATGTGCCGGAGCGCGTTGCGGTCGGTCGCGGGTGGAGAGATGTCTCCGTCGAAAGCGCTGGCGCAGGTGAACCGCCAGCTTTTTCCTGACATCCGCGAAGACATGTTCATCAGCATGGCTTATGGCATTCTCGATGGCATGACGGGCAAGCTGACGCTTTCCCGCGCGGGGCATGATCCGGCGCTTTGCTATCGCCGGGCCGGCGGTACCGTGGAATCGCTGCGGTCACCCGGGCTCGCGCTCGGAGTCGACAGCGGACAGGTTTTCGAACGCATCACGAAGGATCAGGAAATCACCCTCGCTCCCGGCGATTGTGTCCTGTTCTACACCGATGGCGTCCGCGAAGCGGTGGATGCCCAGGAAGAGGAATTCGGCATGGAACGGATGGCGGATGTCTTCAGCCAATCCGCGCCGCTCGGAGCGGAAACCGTGCTCGTCCGCATGCAGGAAGAACTGAAAGCGTTCACCGGCGAGTCGACCCAGATGGATGACATCACCCTGGTGGTGATCGAACGGCGCTGATTTCAGCCGCCGACGTTCTGGATCCAGCCCCAGCGGCTTGCCGGATCCGGATCCAACGTTTCGAAGTCGCTGTCGATGTGCTGACCCTGTTTGTCGAAGGTTCTTTCTTCGATCAATGGAACACCGTTCGGAGTGTCGGTTTTGACGTGGATTTCCCGCCTGTAGTTCGAGGCGTTCTGATCGTTTTCCTTCAGTTCGATCATCCGTGCCATCACGCGGGCATCGTGCTTCGAGATCACGGGAGCCAGGGCTTTTTCGATCTTCGACTGCCATGCGCGGATGGCCTCGGCATAGGGTTGGATTTCGACGAACGTCTCGCCATCGCGGGAGACCGCTTTGGCGTGGGTGATCTCAAGACGCTTGAGATCTTCGAGCGCTTCGCTATGAACCCGGCGCACCGCTTCGGCGTCGGATCCGGTCAGGCCCATGCGGCTGATGATCTGTTCCAGAGTGCGGCCGCTCAGGATGCAATCGAGCATCGGCTCGCTCATTTCGACGTTTCCCGCCAATTCAGGATCGGTGTCAGCCGGAGGCCTGGCCGATGCCCGTGTCGGCGATGATGGATCGGTTGAAGGTGTTTCCCGATTTCCCGATCTTGCCGGTTTGGCGGATGGTTCTTCTTTCTCTGCGGACGACGGGAGTCCGCTGATCTGCTTCTGGACGATCATGCCCAGAGCAAAACAGGCGGCGGGAACAAGAATCCTGACTGGAAACTTGTTCATCGGTCTGAGAGGAAGGGACGCATCATCGTCCCTCACTACTACTTCTTCGAAAGCGCGTCGAGGTAATCAAGCAGGCTGGCGAATTCCTTCACGGTGAGGCCGGATGCGAGGCCGGGCGGCATCATCGACATCGGGGGTTTTTCGCGTGATTTGATGTCTTTCGCCACGATGGTGGTCTCCGTGCCGGTGATGTCGCGGAGTGTGACTTTTTCGGCACTTTCGAAGGTCACGAAGCCCATCTTGCTCTCGCCGTTGTTCAGGGTGATGAGGTTGGTGGCGAAGCCTTGGGAAACCGTGGCGTTAGGATCGAGGATCGCTTCCGCGAGCGCCTTGCGGTCATAGGTCTGCGCGATGTTGCCGAGGTAGGGGCCTTTCTGGGGTTCGCTTTCCTTCGTGGTGTGGCAGGTGACGCAGGACGCGCGGGCGAAGATCTGTTCTCCGAGTGATGCGTCGCCTTTCAGCTTCAAAACCTGGGCGATGACTTCCTCATTCTTGAGTGTTCCAACGAGCGGTCCGCTCTCCGCGGTTTTCTTTTCGAGTTTCATCGCTTTCGCAGCGCCTTCGGCGGCTTTGGCGACGCCCTTGTCGGGATCATCGAGAGAGGCGAGGACCTTGTCGGCGTAGGGATTGTGTTTGATCACGGCAACGGCTCTGAGGATCTGCACGCGGCGTTTCACATCCTTCCAACCTTCGTCGAGCGCACGCTGGGAAAGTTCACGGGATTCGGGGCTTCCGGTTTTGCGGGCGCTGAGGGTCAGCAATGCGGAGTCGGCCACCTGGGCGGTCAGCGTGCCGACTTTTTCCGCTTCGTGTTCGAGCGCCTGGTGATGGTTTTCCAGTTTCGGAGAAGCAAAGTAGGCGGCGCGCGCGGCTTCGGACTCTTTGCCGGCTCCGTTGATCTTGGCGACGTTGATGAGTGTCTGAAGCGATGCGATGGCACCTTCCGAACTGTCGGTTTTGGAAAGTGCGATGACGGAGTTCATCAGCATCGTGGCGGCTGTGGTGGGCTCCATGCCGGCGGTGTCCAACTGTGCCGCGGAAATCAACAGCGGAACGGCATCCACTGGAATCGTCTCCGCGGTGGCGAGTTGCGCACAGGCGTCAGGGAGCAATTTCGGATCCTGTTTCGCGAGGGAAAGCACCCGCTCGAGCGCATCGTTCGATTGGATGCGGTTGCGGTTCATTTCCTTCACGAGGAACGCGGCTTCCTCAGGGTTGGCTTTTGCGAGGAGATCTTTCAGCGCGGCGGCGACGGTCGGCGTTTCGCCCCATGGTTCCGGCTGATAGTAAGGTCCGCGGGTATCGGGACGGGTTCCCCATGAGTCGCCTTTCCATTCACCGTCGATGAAATGCAGACGGCAAAGCGCGGCGAGGATTTCCTGACGCGCTTCGGGATCGGTGGTGCGGCCGAGCCAGGAAACCAGTCCGCTTACGACTTCGGGTTTGTGCATGCGGGCGAGTGCCAGCAGTGCATCCGGACGGCCTCGTGATTCCGGCTCGTGTTGCGGACCTGCAGCCGCTTCACCGGGTTTCGTTGTATCACCGGCGGCATCGGCAAGATAACTGAACGCGAGTTCGTGATCCTGGGTTTTCGCCAATGCCTGGACGGCGGTGTGGCGGACGAGCGTGTCGGAGTTGCCCAGCGTGAGATTGAAGACCGCCTTGCGGGTCGCCTTGTTCCAAAGCGGTGTCGCGGCAATCATCCGGTTGAGCTGGATGAGGGTGGACGGTTGGTTTTTCCAGGCTTTCGGCACGGTGAACTCGCCGTTGTGTTTCTTAGCGACCCACTCCGCGTCTTCGGCGGTGCCGCGGGCGACGAGCGCGTCGAACGCCGGATCGGCCGGGAGTTTGGCGATGGCTTCGGAGAGCGCTTTGCCTTTCTCCGGGAAATGGGTGAAGGCGAACAGCGCGGTGGCGCGTGCGGCGATCGGTTTCGTGGCATCCGCCGCAAGGGCGGTCAGGCCGGCGACGGCATCGTCGGGAAGACCGCGGCTCATGAGTTCGCGCTGGGCTTCGATGCGGCGGCGATAACTGTCGGATTCGCAGAGTTTGACGAGCTCGGCGGTCGAAGCTTTCGCGAAATTTGGCAGCGGTTGCGGAGTGAAGCCTTTGGGTTTCACCTGGACGATGAATCCGACATCGGTGCCTTCCCAGTTGAAGGTCGCGCCTTTCCAGCTCGCGAGATACACGCGGCTCATCGCATCGACGTCGCCATCGGTGGGACGATACAATTTGATGAACGGCTTCGGTGGTTCGGTCTCGGTGAATGCGGCGCTCTTGATCTTGAGGGTGTGCTTCCACAGCGCGCCTGAACCCCAGTCGGCGGTGAACGGCGCGTTGTTCCATTCGCCGAATCCGGGCTCGTCGATGTAGACGGCACCGCAACCGGAACCGCCACCGTAGTCGGCGATCGGCTGGATGATCTCGTCGTTGAAGTTCTTGTAGAGACGCGGATAACCGTGATCGCCGATGCCGGTGAACTGATGGAAGCGGACATTCCAGCCGCCGCCGTCGTTGGTGTTGTCACGGGTGAACATGTCCATTTCGGGACTGATCGCGACTTCGAGGATGTTGCGTGTGCCGGTGGCGTAGATCTGGATGTCCGATCCGTCGGGTCTCACACGGATGACGCCGCCGTTGCGATGCTGGAGGGTTTTGCCATCCGAGCCGGTGGCTTTCATGAAGGCGAAGTCGCCGCCGGCGATGTAGAGCCAGCCGTCGGGGCCCATGCTGATCCCGTTCGTCGTGTGGTCGGCCGGACGATCCGGGAAGCCGAACGCGATGTCGCTGACGAGACGCTTGGATTCTTCGGAAACACCATCGCCGTCCTTGTCGATGAACGCGGTGAGGTGCGGAGGGTGGACGACATAAAGACGATCCCGATCCCAGAGCACGCCGCGGGGTGAGTCGATTTCGCAGAACACTTTCGTTTCGTCGGCGCGGCCATCGCCATCGGTGTCGCGGAGACGGATGACGCGTCCGCGTTTCGGGGACTTGCCCTGGGCACCGTTGCCGTCGGAGGCGACGTAGACATCGCCGTTCGGAGCGGCGGCGAGGAAGACCGGATAGTTCGCGGCGGAAGAGGTGGCGAAAAGCGAAAGGTCGAAGCCTTCCGGAACAGTGACTTCCTTGAGGATCGCCGCTTCCTGTTCGGGAGTCAGCTTGGTGATCGATGGGACGCTGTTGCCTTCCTTGACGAAAGGATCGTTCGCTTTGTCGTAGGTTTTCTTTTCCTGCGCGTGGGCGACCAGGGTGAGTGCGAGAAGCGGGGAAAGTCGGCGGATCATGGGTTCGGCAAAGTCTGGGCGGATTTCGGGAAAGGGGGAAGATATTCGTGAAAAGGCAGGTGATTCTTTCAGATGGAAAAAGGACCGGCTTTGCGGGCCGGTCCTTTTGGAAAAACGATGCGGGGACGGGGCTGTCCGGCCTCCTCAGGTGAAGAGGGCCCGGATCGGGATGCCGCCGTCGGTGATCGGGACGGGCCGGGT